>NZ_JAJHVY010000023.1:0-41354 GCF_020861455.1 Bacillus sp. AF23 | reverse complement strand
AATTGGCTGTATAAAAGGTGTTTTGATCCCTGTCTCAAAAACGGGGGTCAGTCCCTACGATTGGTATGTTTTTTATTCATTCATGTCATGACATGAAGCAGGGTACCGACCGATACCGTACATCAAGACAGAAAAGGAAATTAGAACTTTTTCATCTCCTTTAACATTTTTATTTTGCTTCCTTTTATGTAGGTGAAACAAACCCCGCTGACAGTCACCATTCCGCCTAGCAGTGAAATAAGTGAAGGCATTTCCCCTATCCACATCCAGGAAATCACCATCGTCAAAGCAGGTGTTACATAAAGTGAAATCGTTGCTTCAGAAGCACCGACGATTGAAGTTACATATGCAAGCGCAAAGTATGGGATGACCGTCGGGAATAAACCTAAGTAAACGATAGACAATGTGGAGTTCATTGAGGCGTTTAAAAACGCCCCACATAGGCCTGGAAGAAAAACAAGCATTGGTAAGGCTGCACCCCAAATCGTGAACGTTACAAATGGAATAAAACCATACTTTTTTATATAACGGGCTTGAAAAACAAAATAAATACTCTCTGCAAAAGCTGCCAGCAGAATGAACAGAATTCCTTTCATTGAAAGCGCATGGTCTCCTGTTCCTAATGAAATAAATGACACACCCAATAAACTAATGATAGAGCCAATCCATTTAGAAAAACCAAAATGTTCACCAAAAAACAGGCGAGACAACACTGCAGAAAAGATTGGTGCTGTGGTTACGAGTAAGCTTGCAATCCCGGCACTAACTGTTTTTTCACCGATATTAAGCAAAATGTGATAGAGTGCAAAACCTAAAAACCCTAATAATAAGATGACAGGGATATCTTTCATGTCAGGTAAGCGCATTTTAGTCAGCACAGCAAAAAGCAACAATGCCATAGATCCGATTAACAAACGAAATAAAGCAAGGTGTTCGGGTGTGTAATATTCCAGACCTACACGAATTCCCGGAAAAGCTGATGCCCACAAACCGATCATAAGACTGTAAGATATGATGAATTGCACAGTTTTCTTTTTCATGATCTTCACTCCTTCTTTACAAAAACCAACCAGTTATTTAGTGTGTTTTATACTAATAGAGATTTGATAAAATGGCTTCAACCAGTTACACAATTTTTGACCCAACCACTTTAGTTGAAGGAGACTGCTTTTGATGAGCTTTACAGAAGAAAAAACGGTTAGAAAGCTTCCTAAGTACTTACAAATCATTGATTATATAAAAGAGAAAATAGGAAATGGAGAGTGGCCGATTGGAAGTAAGATTCCAAGCCAGCGAACGCTTGCAAAAGACTTTCATGTAAATCGAAGCACGGTTATCACAGCGTTAGAGGAATTGATGGCAGATGGGTTGATTGAAGGCAGAATGGGCAAAGGGACAGTTGTCATCAACAATACTTGGACACTGTTGGCTAAGTATTCTGCACCCAATTGGGAGAAACATGTAACTTCGGGAATCCAGCAGCCAAGCCGAAGAATTGTTCAAGAGATCAATCAATCAGAATCAAATTCTGATCTTATACAGCTAAGCAAAGGAGAACTTTCAAATGAGATTTTTCCTTTGTCTGCTATGAAAGAGATTATGGGCAAGGTATCTCAAAACATAGAGGCGTTCGGATATGAGGAACCAAAAGGATACTTGCCTTTAAGAGAGGCATTGAGTGATTATTTAAAAACAATCGGGATTCATGCTTCACCTTCATCCATTCTTATTGTTTCAGGAGCACTGCAAGCCTTACAGCTTATATCAATGGGGCTTTTGCAAAGAGGTTCAACTGTTTTTCTTGATCAGCCATCTTATCTTTATTCATTACATGTATTTCAATCAGCCGGAATGAATCTGACTGGACTTCCTATGGATAAAGAGGGGCTTTTGCCAAACCATATTCATATGACAAAGGGGGAACGGGGAAGAGCCATATTATATACAAACCCTTGTTTTCAAAATCCGACTGGTATCTTAATGTCAGAAGAGCGGCGGAAAGAAATCCTTACCGCAAGCGAAAAAAAGCAGCTTCCCATTATTGAAGATGACATATATCGTGAGCTGTGGATAGATGACATTCCGCCATATCCTATTAAAACAATAGATAAAAACGGCCATGTGCTATATGTAGGAAGTTTATCGAAAACGCTAAGCCCGGGCTTAAGGATTGGATGGATAGTCGGGCCAGAGCCAGTGATTGAACGTTTATCTGACATTAAAATGCAGACAGATTACGGATCGAGTTCGTTGTCTCAAAGAGTAGCGGCGGAATGGTTTACATCTGGCCAATATCAGCGGCATTTAGAACGGGTGAGACATCAATTAAAGATAAGAAGGCAATTTGTTACGAGCGCTTTAGAAACCAATATGAAGAATGCAGCTGTTTGGACTATTCCTAAAGGGGGATTCTTTATCTGGTTAAAAATATTGCCCTCGATATCTATGAAATTACTTTATAAAAAAGCCTTAACAAAAGGGATTCTTCTCAATCTTGGGAGTATTTATGCTCAGGAAAAAGGCAATTATATTCGCTTGTCATACGCTTATGCATCCCTTGAAGATCTCCAAAAGGGAATTTATGAATTAAGTTTGATCATTAAGGAACTGGCAAGTAAATAAAAATGCATTCAATGTTGATAGATAGGTTCTTAGAAATTATAAGATGAATATGTAGAGTGGTGGGTGTCTCCTCATCTTACTGGCTGTTTTAAAAAACAGAAGTGTCTCTTAAAAGAGGGGAATTCTTTTACGGATAGAATAAAAGAGGGAAAGTGATAGGAGGGTACAGTTTGCAGGAGATAAAAAAAGAACAATATAGTAAAGTCAAACCATTGATACATCATAAAGAAACATGTTGCCCGACATTTGTTTATTCAATATTAGAACAAACAATTCCGGGAGTTGTTTATGCAGATGATCAATCGTTTCTGATAGGAACCAGCTCAGGAATTTATTATGTTGCAGGAGATGAAAGAAATCAAAATGTTAATGAATGTATCGTTGAATTATACAAAAAGAGAGCTAAATCCCAAAAAAGATTTACTCTATTTTCTCCCAATCGCTCATGGGACAGCGTAATAAAAACTGTACTGCCTGATGAGTTGAATCAAATGATACGATATGCGTTTTTTCAACAAATTTCTGCCAAAAAGGCTTTTCAGCTTCCAAAGGGATTTACATTAAAAAGAATAAATGAAGATATCATTTCAAGCAGCACTGCATTTCAAAAAGCTTATTATGAGGAATATTGGGGCTCAGTCTCGAATTTTTTAAAAAACGGATTTGGATTCGCTGTTTTGTATGACAATCATGTTGTCAGTGAGTGCACCTCCATATTTCTAGGCGGCGATCATGCAGAAATGGATATCTATACACACGAAGAATATAGAGGGATGGGGTTCGCTTATATTGCTGGGAGCAAGTTTATAAATGATTGTCTCGAAAAAGGCGTCAGCCCTAGCTGGGATTGTGATGTCAGCAACAAATCATCTATTCATGTAGCAAAAAAACTAGGATTTGAGATATCAACCAAATACACCATTTTTTTTAAAAAATCAGGTTGAAAAAGACCCTTCTAAGGAAGGGCCTTTTCTTGAGCACCAAGCTGACGGAGCATATCATGCTTATTCACATGAACTCTTTCGCCATTTAAAATGAATATGATTCGCCATCATCCGGCACTAGTACATGAGATGACATGCCTTTTTCATGAATAAAGCCTTTTACTTCTTCTCTGGATAATGCCCAATGGTTGACCGCTTCCATATGGCTCACGATTATTTTTGCATGAGGGGCTGCTTGATGCGTTTCATGGATATCTTCTTTCCCCATGACGAGAGAGCCGCCCTCAAAGAATTGATTGTTTCCTCCGTTCACTACAATGATTTCTGGCTGGTGTGTATCGATCTCTTCTTGGATCGCATCATACCAAACCGTATCTCCGGCTACATATAACGTTTTCTCGCTTTGGTGTTTGAACACGACACCGCATACAAGACCGGCAAGTTTTAAAATATCTCCTCTGCCGTGTTCGCCTTTGGTTTTGATTAATTGAATACCTTCAAAGTCTGTGTCGGTTGTGAGAATCTCGACATTTTGAAAACCGGCGTTTCTGACTTCTTTCGCATCTTCTTCATTTTGTACAAACATTTTTATGTCTTTTGGCAACATGTCTTTGGCTGCATCATCAAAGTGATCTAAATGCAAATGAGTGACAATGACTGCATCAAGATTGTTGATGATATGATCCACTGATGTCGGCAAGCTGACTAAAGGATTTTTTTGGTCTTGTCGTGGTGAATTTGGGAATGGAGGATAAGTGCCCTTTTCTGCTAACATTGGATCTATTAAAAACGTTTTGCCTGCATATTCGACAACAAGTGTGGCATTACGAATTTGTTGAATGTTCATATTAAAACTCCTTTTCTTTGATATACGTATAGCTTATACTATGACCAATCGCCAAATACATGGATGAAATCAAGTCTTTTTGCCGTTTTACTTGAATGTTGAAAGAACCTATTACAAATGAACATCGAACGGGCTAGAGTGCATGCTGATTGAAGAGAATGCAGGAGACAACCAAAATAGTACGCGGGTTTTAAAAAAGTGAATGTGTTTTTTGGAACTCGGACATAGGTGCCAATTTACTTAGCGCATACAATGTTTTCATTTGTTTTTGAAAGGAAAGGATAGGATATGATGTTGGATCACACGGATATGCAAATAATAGAAGAGTTATCTAAAAACAGCCGTATTACAATGAAAGAATTAGGAGAGAAAGTTCATTTGACGGGCCAAGCCGCTGCATCCAGGGTTGCCAAATTAGAAGATAACGGAGTGATTGAGGGTTATACCATTAAAGTGAATCAAGACAAATTGGGATATTCTATCCATGCCTTGATTAATATCTATACAAAAAGCACGCACCATCAGCCTTATCTTTCCTTTATCAAAACGCAAGAGACATACGTCATCAATAATTATAAAATCAGCGGGGATGGCTGTTATCTTCTGGAATGCAGATTTCCCTCTAACGAATTGCTGGATGAATTTTTGGTAGGCTTAAATAAGCATGTAAACTATAAATTGTCTATTATTATTAATAACATGAAACAATAAAATGCATAAAGTAAGAATATATAAATGCTAAAAAAACCAAGGGTGTCAGCCTTTGGTTTTTGTTATAAGGCGGAAGGATACTGAAGTGATAAAGACATTTAATCAGACTGTGGCGAATCATCTGTAATTGGAATCCATTCTTATTCCAATTAGTGATTAACAAATTACGTATATCATCTGGATCTGTGGTGTTCTTTGGAACAGGGAGGCGCTGCACCAGCTGTTCAACTGAATGGCCGACAATTGATGAAAAAAGGCACACAAAGACGTCCAATCACAGGCGTCTTTTTTAATGCAGCTTTTTAGGGCTTGAATTTACATTTTCATGATCGATTTCATCAAATAAATTTCGGTTCTTTGAATGGGATGGCTGAACATCTTCTTTGATAAAGTCGGGGTGAATAATCTTTTTTAAATCCCTGACTGTTAAAGGCTTGGCTTCATCAATTAATTCTAAGCCTAATAGACCGTTTGCTTCTAACGTCGCCTTTTTGACATCCTGTAAAGTAGAAACGCCGTGCAGTCTCAATTGCATTTCCAGCTGATCTAACGTCAGTCTCATTCTCTTTAAATTGTCTACATGTAATTGGCCATCTTGAATGATAATTGTCGCTTTCCCGGTTAACAGCTTTTCAATCAAATTAGACTTTAGCTGAATCCACTCCATAAAAAGGAGTGAGAGCGTAAAAATGACAGCTGCAACTAGTGTTTTTAATAGGCTGTTTTCGATGATCGGCTGAACAATGATGGTTCCGATCGAAATCATGACAACCGTTTGTGCCGAGGTCATTTGCGCAATTGATTTTCTTCCTGAAATTCTAAGCAAAATCACACCGGATATTATGAGGACAAATGCTTCCCAAGTAAAACTCATCCTACCACCTGACCAGTAATGTAAAGGATTATAACGCCGGAGGCTAACTGCAGAGCGTCTTTGACCATTTGAACGTTAATATATCCGAAAGCCTGGTTGTTCATTCAGCATGATGAATGACTTTGTATGTTGCCAAGCTGCCCGCATGAGAATAAACAGCGATAAAGTTGCCTTACAGCGGTTCGCGTTCCAAGCGACTTAGATTAGGTGAAAAGATTTGTATTACAATTTTTGACAGGTTATATAAAAATAAAGCAGATATATGGACATTCTTAAGGCTGGTCCCGTATATTTCAGGCAGGTAAATACCAATCAGCAGGAGGAATGGGATGAAAGAGGTTACTGAATTACTATCACTGAATGCAATAGAGAATTTTATAAACCGTCACCAGTTAAGTTTTATCTATATATCAAGACCTAGCTGTATAGTATGCCACGCAGTTTTGCCTCAGCTCAGAGAATTGCTGGAGCAGTTTCCGCATATCAAACTAGGACACGTTAATGCTGATAGTGTGGAGGAGGTTGCCGGCAGATTTTCGGTCTTCACCGTTCCCGTTCTTCTTTTATTTATTGAGGGTACTGAATTTCTGAGAGAAGCGCGTTTCGTGCATTTTGAACAGCTGGAACAGAAATTAAAAAGAGTTTATCAATTATATGAGGAATAAAATGCGCAGTTAAACGAACATGGCAGCAAGTCATGTTCGTTATTTTTTTATGAAGGAAGCAGCTGAATATGAAATTCATTGACATAAAATCCAAGTGCATGAAATAATACTCATGAGTAATGTTACTAAAGAGTATCTTTTTGTGGAGGCTGATCCGATGTGAAAAGCAGAAAAGGACGTAAAGGGGAGGAGAGCCGGAAACGATTGCTCAAAGCTGCTGCACAGGAATTTTCGATTCGGGGATTTCATGAAACGAAGGTAAGTGCCATAGTGAAAAGAGCTGGACTGACGCAGCCTTCCTTTTATCTGTACTTTCAAAGTAAAGAAGCCATCTTTTTGGAGTTAATCAATGATTTCCACTCTCGCTTAAGAAAGCTGACAGAATCACTTCTCCTGGAAACCAGATTACATGCGAACGATCTAACAAACAAAGTGCTCTCTGCTGTGGAAACTGTTTTTCAGTTTCTGGCGGAGGACAAGGATTTAACAAGGATCGGTTTTTTTCTCAACCCAGAAGCGAAACAATTGAAACAAGATGTCGCGATGGTTTTGAAAGGCAACTTAGAAGCAGAACAGCGCCTTGGCTATTTTCGTTCCGAATTGGAAATGGAAACCGTGGCGGAATGCTTGATCGGCATGATTGAACATTTGACCGATTCATATTTGTTAACCGGAATCAAAGATCCGGCAAGTCTCGCAGCTCAGGTTGTCAATCTCTTAATATACGGGATGCTTCCAAAAGGGAGTGACGCAAGATGATATCTATCATCATGAAAGTCAGTTTGGCAGCTTTTATGCTCGCGGGAGGCATCATAAAGGTGTTCCGCGTGCCCTTTCAAGTGGAGCATTGGCGGCATTATCAATATCCGTTATGGTTTCTGACTGTTACTGGTATTCTTGAAATAGCGGGGGCATTTGCTATGACAGCGGGAATTTGGAATCGGTATGCAGCATTTGGGGCAGGCGTCCTGTTTATCGTTCTCATGGCGGGAGCGGTTCATGCACACATTGTTCGAGCGCGCCAATCGGTTCTCATGACGATACCCGCAATAATCTGTTTGATTGTTTCTATCATTATAATCATTTGGGAGTCCACATAAGCCATTCACTTAACAAACCAATTTGAAGGAGACCTCCTTCTCTTATCGAATAGAATAATAGAAGTAGATCTTCATGTGTACGTTATTCGTCCGGCACCAGCTGGACTTTTTTCATAAAGGAGGAATACAGGATGGCGTTAACTTTGGAAAACATGACTGTGGAGGAGTTCGAAGCATTTCGCGGGACGTCCGTGCAAAATTATGCGAAACAAAACATACAATCGGGAACATGGACGGAAAAAGAGGCGTTTGAGAAATCGGAACAGGCATATGAGAACATGATTCCGAATGGACGAAACAGCAGCAATCATCATTTTTGGAACATCAGGAATGACCTTGGAGAAAACATTGGCTGGCTCTGGCTGTATGCTGACCCGCACCATCCGCAAAAAGAGGCGTTTATTTATTCATTTGGCCTGTATGAAGCTTTCCGCGGTAAAGGGCTGGCTCAATTGGCGCTTCACGCGTTAGATGATAAGGCGAGGCAATTGGGAGCGGAAAGGCTTGCTCTCCATGTGTTTGCGCACAATGAAACAGCCGTCCACCTTTATCAGAAAATGGGGTATATCATGACAAATATCAAAATGCGGAGACAGCTGGTCTAGCAGGTGAAAATGCGGCCTGCTTAGCGGACGCGTTTAGTCCGAGATTGTTGAAGAAGAAGCAGCGTTTATCATTGGTTTTTTGAGTCCCGGAATGCCCTATGTAGCCTTTTTGCTGGCAATGTCGTTTATGGCTCCTGCAATTTTATTTCAGCCCAGTACCTTGATGTTTCTGCATGCTTTGAAAAGCCGGATTGGACTTGTTTTTAAAGAATCGGGCATCACATGTCCGCCCGAGAAGTGTGTGATAGCCTTTATTACGCTTTTTGAAGGGCTGACATTCAGCTGGTTTACGAGAATAAACAAACATTTGAGCGGTCTTTAGATATTTCCTGCGGCGAGGGCTGGAGACGAAAGCTTAAAAAATACCAAGGGCGAACAGCCCTTGGTATCCCTAAAACGCTATTGATCCAGTTCTTTCATCCGTTTCGTAAGCTCATTGAAAGCCTGGTCCAGCTCCTTGTACCCTTTATCATTTGGCGTCATAAAACTGAGCTTTCCCAGCACTTCTTGTCTTTCTGTCTCAAGCTTTAAACGAAGCTCCTCCCGGTCATTTCTTTCTGAAGGAACGTCATTCAATTGCCTTTCGATGCCATTGTTTGAAATAACGAGTTTGCTGTTCGTTGTTTTCTCGAGAAAATAACGGTCGTGTGAAACCACAATCAGTGTGCCGCTGTATTGTGACAGTGTTTCTTCCAGCTGTTCGCGTGACGGCAGGTCGAGGTGATTGGTCGGTTCATCTAATATCAGCACGTCTTTTTCCTCTAAGATATAAGCCATCAGCTTGCACTTTACACGCTCGCCCATACTCATATGTTGAATTGGTTCTGTCCATTGAGAAGCGGTAAATCCCAATCGCGTCATGATATTCTGCACGTTTCCTCTCGCCTCGAACGTGTCTTGATAAAATAACTCCTCCGGTGTTTGTTCTAAAGGCAAATCAAATACTTCCTGTGTTAAATAACCGATTTTTGCTGATGGTGATATCCACACCTTTCCCTCAGCCGTTTCCTGTCCAAGAATGACTTTCAATAAGGTTGTTTTTCCGCAGCCGTTTGGGCCTGTAATGGCAACCTTTTCTCCGTGCTGAATCGTAAAGCGGGCGTTTTGGAACAGTGTCTTTTCGCCAAATGACTTCGTCAGGTTTTGAACCTCTAAAAACCGTTTTCCTGTTTTATGAGTTGTATCAATTGAAAAACGAACAGTATATTCCGGGTCGACAGGCTCAGCCTTTGTCTTTTCGAGTTCTTTTTCAAGCCGCTTTTGTTTCGATTTGATCTGGGCATCTGTGCGCTTTGCTTTTACACGATGATATTCTTTAAACCCTTCCTTTTTCGTCGATTGTGCGTGGGCTTTTTCCGACCATGAAGTGAGTTCTGTCATTTGTGCTTCAATCCGTTCAATCATTTTCTGCTGTTTTTCATATTCGCGCTGCTGTGTCAGTCTTTTTTCTTTCCGGAACTTCATGTAACCAGAGTAATTCCCTTTGTATTCAGTCAGCGTGTGGTCCTCGATTGACCATATTTTCGTGGCAGCTTCATCTAAGAAATACCGATCGTGCGAAACGAGAATGACAGAGCCGCTAACATTTTTCAGCTGCTGAATGAGAAATTGCAAGCTTATGTCATCAAGATGGTTTGTCGGTTCATCCAGCAGGAAAAGGTCTGCATCCTCTGATAGCCCTTTTGCCAGCCGTGCTTTCAGTTTTTCTCCGCCGCTTAACTGGCTGAAATCACGGGCTGGCACGTGCCATTTCTCCAGCAGTTTCACTTCGGCAGGTGTCTGATTCTCAAAGGAATACGATTCAGTTTCCTGTTCAACCAGCACCGTTTTTAAGCCGTGATGCATCCATTGGATTTGTCCCTGTGACGGAGTTAAGTCCTTGTTGATGAGGTGAAGCAGCGTCGATTTTCCTGCCCCGTTTTTGCCGATAATCCCAATGATATCGCCTTGCTGAACACTGGCATTTACGTTTTTAAAAACGGTAAGATCCTTCACTTCATAGCTGATGTTTATTAGTTTTAATTGTTCTTTCATCTATATCCCTCGCTTTAAGGGAGAACAAAAAAATCCTCCCAAATGTTTTGGAAGGATTAGCCGTGCCTTTGCCATGATTAAATAAGCTATTCTTCAGAAATAGCGCGTACGTATATAGAAAATGGGCAGACTAATCCTATTTTTTATGATTTGAAATATGCGATTTCAATCGTTAAAAATAAGATTAGTTAATCATTGTCCACCCATCATCCCTTCTCAATTTATTACAAACAATATAGCATATTTTTCAATCCTTCTCAATTTATTACAAACAATATAGCATATTTTTCAATTAGAAAGCAAAGGTCATTTTCATCAAAAAGCTCCTGCTCTCATTTCTGAGGCAGGAGCCGCGAATCTTATTGATGCTTCGCTTTTCTTACTTTATAGATCACAATCAGCAAAATAAACCAAACCGGTGTAACAAATAAGGAAACCCGAGTATCCTGTGCTAATGCCAGTACAACAAGGACAAACGCCAGGAACGTCAAAATTAAGTAATTCGTAAATGGATAAAGCGGCAGCTTAAATTTGTTTGCTTTCGCCAATTCAGGTCTTGTTTTACGGTATTTCATATGGCAGATAACGGTAATTCCCCAAATATAGATAAAACATACGGTGGAAATACTTGTGATCAAGGTAAATACGCCTTCCGGCATGATGTAGTTCAATGTGACACCGATTAAAATCACGATAGCTGAAAAGAACAATGCATTTCTCGGTACCTTGCGCGGTGTCAGTTTCGCCATTGATTCCGGCGCATTTTTGTCTTTCGCCAGTGAATAGACCATGCGGCTTGTACTGAATACAGCGCTGTTGCAGGCTGAGGCAGCTGACGTTAATACAACAAAGTTGATAATGCTTGCCGCACCGACGATGCCGACTGCAATAAAGACCTGTACGAATGGGCTTTCGCTAGGATTGATGACATCCCATGGATAGATGCTCATAATCACAAGAAGCGCCCCAATATAGAAAAGCAGCACCCTTACAGGGATATTGTTGATTGCTTTAGGGATGACTTTTTCAGGGTTTTCTGTTTCACCAGCCGTAAGCCCGACGAGTTCAATGCCGACAAAGGCAAACACAACCATCTGGAACGAGAGGATAAACCCGTGTATTCCATTCGGGAACATACCTCCGTGGCTCCAGAGATTCGAGAAACTGGAAACACCTGAACTTGTGGAAAAGCCTTTGAAAATCATAAAAAGACCGATCACAATCAGCGCCAAGATGGCAATGACTTTAATTAATGCAAACCAGAATTCCAATTCTCCAAACAGCTTGACGGTAGCCAGGTTCATAATCAGTAAAATAATAAGAGCGATTAAGCCCGGAACCCATTGCGGCACACCGGGAAGCCAATACTGGGTATATAGCCCGACCGCAGTTAAATCGGCCATCGCGATTGAAATCCAGCAGAACCAGTAGGTCCAGCCTGTGATAAATGCGGCCATATCGCCTAAATAATCTTGAACAAAATCAACAAAAGAGTGATAGTTCAGATTAGACAACAGAAGTTCTCCAAGCGATCTCATAATTAAAAAGCAAATGATCCCTGTGATCATGTAAGCAAATAAAATTGACGGCCCTGCAAAGTGTATCGATTTTCCCGAGCCGAGAAACAGGCCTGTCCCAATGGCTCCGCCGATCGCAATAAGCTGGATGTGCCTGTTTTTCAGGCCTCTCGACAGTTTCTGCTGATTTATATTAGGATCTTGCGTCATGTCGTCTGTCACTTTGTGTGTTCCTCCATTGAAAATTGTTTAAACATGTTTTTAGATACTATTATAACACTAAAATTTCTATCTTTTTTACTATACAGGAAATATGGAAGGGAATTTTAAGGTTTATCGATTCATCACAAGATACGAAAAAAGCGGCTCAATCGTGGGAGCCGCTTTTGTTTACGCCATTTTATGATTTTTTCATATACAGATAAAGCCCATAATCAGTCGGAGCAGATGCGTACCCTATCTGATGCAGCATCGCTGTTATGTTGCCGCGGTGATATGTCCCGTGATTTACAACATGCGGCACCAGTTCAGAAGCGGTCGTTTTCATGATTCCGCCGGCGGGATTTTCAATCTGAAGGGGTTTATGGATCTGTTCCTTTTGCTCGAAAAAAGTTGTATATCGCTCGGACAACTTTAGAAACAGGGCTTCCATTTCCGCTAGTTCCTTCGCCACTGTCTGGTCTGTAAGCTGTTCAGCTAATGCCAAAGCATGGTTCATACTTTTTCCGGAAAACACTTCCGCCCAGCCGAGATCAGAAAGATAAACATGGGACAAGACATGGGATATTGACGGGAACACACTTTGGATCTCCTGACGATAAACCTCCTGTGGAAGCTCTTTTAATCGATTAAATATTTGCTGATGAGCCCATACGTTATATTCATACAATTGTAATGCTAGATCAGACATGTGAATTTTCCCCTTTCACGTTTATCGTTTCTATTGTATACGAACAAACATTCTTTAGGGAGTTTTCTGCGAATAAAATGTATTGACAGAACATAGTTTAGGGGGATAAACTATGTAGTATCAATCGAAAGTTTAGGGGTGTAAACTAAAGTGCAGGAGGAAAGACGTTGAATGAACAGAAGCTATGCCAAGCGATCAATCTTTTCGTAGAAGTTTTACTTGAAGGTACAGAGTTTGTACATCATGAAGTCGATCAGGATGTATTCAAACACATCTCCAGAGAACAGGCCGACCTGTTAAAAATTTTAAAAGTCAAGGGCCCATCTTCTCCCGGCAGCCTGGCCATGTATCAAAACGTGCATAAGAGCGCGATTTCTAACCGATTGAAGAAGCTGCTGGAAAAGGGATTGGTTGAGTGGGATGACTGTCCGGTAAAAAGTGATAAACGCACGAAACGAATCAAAATTTCAGAAAACGGTGAAAGCATTATCGAAGAATTGGATTCAGCTATCTTTCACGCGCTCAAAGAGCTGATGCACGATATAGATGAGGAGCACTTACAATCATTCATTGACATATTTACCATTCTAAAAAGCAAATTTAAAGGAGGGGATCTTCCGGAATGAAATCGATTGTCAGATTCAAATGGGTCATTGCGGCGGTTATCTTAGCGCTGACTGTTATATTGAGTTTATTTTCTCCCAACTTAACGGAGCTGGCCAATCAAAAGGGGCAGTCACAGCTGCCGGCTGATTCCGTTTCAGAAAAAGCAAATGCTATTCTGAAAAAAGCCGGAGAAAACAATAATTCGATAAGCATTGTCTTCACATTAGATCGTGCGCTAAATAAAGATACAGAGGATCAGCTCCGCAGCATAATCGATAACGTCAAAAAGATTGATGGTGTTGAAGAGGTAACATCTCCGCTGACAGGTGAAAAAGAAATCAAAGATCAATTGATTTCAAAGAATAAGAAAACCATTCTTATTCCCGTAACGATCACCGGATCTGATAAGAAAGCGGAAAATATTGCTGATGATATTTATCAAATCGTTCCCGATGATTTGACGGCATATATTACGGGAGCGTCTCTTATCAATCAGGATTTTGCGCACAGCTCAGAGGATGGGCTTAAGAAAACGGAAGTGATCACAGTCTGTTTGATTATCGGCTTGCTGCTGATCGTGTTCCGCTCTGTTGTGACGCCTTTTATCCCGATTGTGATTGTCGGTTTCTCGTATGTAATCAGTCAATCTATACTGGGCATTTTAGTTTATCATGTTGATTTTCCTATTTCGACATTTACCCAAACCTTTTTAGTTGCCATCCTGTTTGGGATTGGAACAGATTACTGTATTCTTCTTCTGACTCGTTTCCGTGAAGAACTGGCAAACGGGCATGACAAAAAAGAGGCAACCCTTATTGCTTACCGTACAGGCGGAAAAACATTGTTTATCAGCGGGTTTGCGGTATTGATCGGGTTTTCTGCCCTTGGTTTTGCGAAGTTTGCCATTTTCCAATCAGCTGTGGGAGTTGCTGTCGGGGTTGGCATTTTAATGATCATCCTCTTCACTCTGCTGCCTTTATTTATGGTGATGCTCGGTGAAAAGCTCTTCTGGCCGTCTAAGAAAGTGCTGTCGCACAGTGACAATAAATTGTGGGCGTTTCTCGGCAGACATTCTGTTGCCCGTCCGTTTCTGTTTCTCGTCATAACAGTCATCATCACGCTTCCGTTCATTTTGACCTATGATGACCAGATTTCATTCGATTCAACGGCGGAAATCAGCAGCGATTACAAATCTATCAAAGGTCTTGAAGCCATTAAGGATGGGTTTGGTGAAGGAAAAGCATTTCCGGTGAATGTGGTGATAAAAGGAGACAAGGATCTCACTACCGCTAAGACGATCCCTTATCTCGGAAATATCAGCAAAGCCATTGAGAAAGTCGAACATGTTGATTCCGTCATGACCATCACCCAGCCGACGGGTGAAATAATCAAAGATTTATATATTGATAAACAGCTAGGCTCTGTGTCAGACGGACTGGATAAGACAGTAAAGGGGATTGCTGATGTCCAAAGCGGGTTAACGGATATTGAAGATGGGCTGAATCAAATGTCCGGGCAAACCGGAACGGCCGCGAATGGCAGCTCCGAAGGCTCACTGTCAGATGCAGCTGACGGTTTGGGAAAAATCAATCAGCAGCTGCAGCTTGTCAGCAAACAGCTTTCTCAAACCGGCAATACCGCACAGGCGGTGCCGCAGCTCACAGCAATCAGCGGACAGCTTGGACAAATTCAAACCGGACTTGAGCAAGCAAATGAGCAGCTTTCAGGCCAGCAGAAACAGGCCGGAACGCTGACAGAAAGCCTGAATCAGCTTGCCGAAGGTGTGAAGAGCGCAAATAATGGACTGACAAAAATCACCGACGGGATTACGGCATCCAGTGATATGTTAGAGGGCATGAGCAAAAGCTCAACCGTTCGGGATACGGGGATTTTTATTCCTGATCAAGTCCTGAAAGATAAGGATTTTAAGAAATCAATTGATCGGTATTCCTTTGCAGACGGCAAGGGAGTGCAATTAAGCGTCGTCTTGGATTCAAACCCGTATTCAGAACAAGCGATTACGACCATAAACCAGATCAAAAAAGCGGTAGCCGGCGAAGTCGGCGGCACGCCTCTGGAGGACACTCAAATTGTTTACGGCGGGGTAACGAGCGTCAATGCCGATTTAAAAGAGCTGTCTACAACGGATTTCTCCAGAACGATGGTCATCATGATTCTCGGGCTGTTTATCGTTTTGACAATCTTGTTCCGTTCAATGGTGATGCCGATTTATATGATCGCTTCACTGCTGCTTACGTATTACACTTCAATATCAATGACGGAATTAATTTTTGTGAATATCTTGGGCAATGATGGAGTCAGCTGGGCGGTACCGTTCTTCAGTTTTGTCATATTGATCGCGTTAGGGGTGGATTACTCGATCTTCCTGCTTGACCGCTTTAAAGAAGAGGTTCAGCTTGGCATTCATCAAGGTGTCATCAGGTCAATGAGCAAAATGGGCTCTGTCATCATCACTGCGGCTATTATTTTGGCCGGTACATTCGCGGCGATGATGCCATCAGGTGTTAATACGCTGATGCAGGTGGCAAGTGTCGTCATTATCGGGCTGCTGCTATACGGCCTTGTCATTCTTCCGCTCTTGATGCCGGCAATCATTGTGACATTTGGAGAAGGAAACTGGTGGCCGTTTGGCAGAAAGAAAAATAAAGAATAGAAAAAAAGAGTGGTGACAATTCATTTGTTCATCACTCTTTTTTGTAAATGTAAAAGGCACGTTTTTCACCTGTCAGCAAGCGTTGAAATACATGGAGGAGAAGGGGAGAATCATCAACTTTTCTACATCTGTTGTCGGTCAAATGTTTCTGACGTACAGCATATATGCGGGAACAAAAGGCGCTTGAGCAATTCACCCGTCAGCTTGCCAAAGAATTAGCTGTGAAACAAATCACCATTAATGCGGTACCGGAAGATATCGCAAATGTGATTGAATTTTTAACGAGCGAACAATCCAATGGATCACAGACCAGACGATCCGGGTGAACGGCGGATTTATTTAAAATGAAAAAGCTCCCAAGAGTCATTCTTGGGAGCTTTGTTTTATTTCCATTCTGCAATGGTAGCAATCGGCAGACGGTAGGAAGCGTATCCTTCGTCCGCAGCTTTTCCGATGGAAAGAAGCATAACAGGCACATAACGCTCTTTGTCTAATCCGAAGGCTTCCGCGATGTTTTCTTTATCGTAGCCGCCGATCGGGTTTGTGTCATAGCCGTGCGCGCGTGCAGTCAGCATAAGCTGCATAGAAACAAGGCCGCCGTCAATCAGGATCGTTTCACGGTTTACCTGTGCAGGAAGCTTTTCAAAATGAGCAGTCAGGGCAGCGATTTGTCTGTCTTTGACCTCCTGCGGCATGTAACCGAGCTCCACGGCTTTTGAATAGATTTCTTCTAAGTAGTCTGCATTGTTCATGTCTGCAAAAACAGCGATGACGGCAGATGATGTTGTGACCTGTGTTTGGTTAAAGCTTGCTAGCGGCGCGAGCTTCTCTTTTCCTTCCGGGCTGTCGATGACGAGAAAACGCCATGGCTGCGCGTTGACAGAGGATGGCGCAGTTGTAGCTTCCTCTAGGATTTCTGTCATCTCTTCTTTGCTGATTTTCACTGTCGGATCATAATTGCGAATGGAACGGCGTCCTTTCATAATTTCCATAAAATCGTTTGTTTTGATCATGTTGATACACTCCTTTTAAGCTTCAATATTATCTATATTGTTTCGCATGCGCGCCAGCACATCAATGAGCAGGTGGCGTTCTTCTGCGCTTACATTTGCGAGCATTTCCTTCATGAAACGCTCCTTTTCCTTCTTAGAAGACTCAATTCGCTCTCTTCCTTGGTCTGTTAACCGAACAAGGGTGATGCGGTTGTCCTCGGGCTTGCGCCGTCTTGATACCATGCCTTTGGCTTCAAGCTGTTTTAGGTGTCTTGTGACGGCCGCGCTGTCGATATTGACTTTCTTTTGAAGGTCGCTTTGACTGATCTCATCCGCATGATAAAGCAATGTCAGCAATTCCAAACGAGATTGGCTGATGCCCGTGCATGCCTCGAACTTCACGCCAATCACTTTGTTCACGCCTTGCAGCTGATATAAAATCTCGGCTTCCTCAGAACAAAATGATGCCAAAACCCATCCCTTCTTTCTTGTCAAAAAAATAATTGATATATCAATGATTGACACGTCAATTAATATACAACGATTGATTTCAATTTGCAAGCCATTTGCACATTTGAAAAACCTCCCAACATATAAGGTGGGAGGTTCTTGTTATCCTTGCGGCTCAGGATAAAACATCAGCAGAAAAAAGCTGGCCGTTTTCTGTGATGAATTGATGTAGCTGTGCGGCGTGGATCCCGTAAACTGCATGGCGTCTCCTGGTACCAGCGAATGCTCCTGATCCTGCAGATTGACGGTTAACTCGCCTTCTTTGATTAAAATGTATTCTTCTCCTAAATGTGTTTTTGCTTCATGTATGCATCCCGGTTTCAGATCGACAACATAAATTTCAAACTTTGTTTCAGGATTGTAGGGAAAAAAGGGGTAAACAATGTAGTTTTCTTCATTATCTGTAACAGGTTCAATATCTTTAAGATTAATTTTTTTTACTTTCGGCTTGTCTTCTTTCAGAAAAACAGAAAAAGATACCTGCAGCCCATTTGCGATCTTCCAGAGAGTGGTGACAGTCGGGGTCGATTTTTCTTTCTCAATTTGTCCGAGCATCGCTTTGCTGACGCCCGTTAACTCAGAAACTTGATCAAGAGTCAGGTTTCTGCTTTTTCTGAGTTTGACAAGATTCTTTGCGATAATGGCTTGGATATCATCCATACATGTATCTCCTTACGTCATATTCGCTTCATTATAACATATTAAAATCAGCTATTACATACAGTTGTAAGCTATAACATATATGTGTATAATATGTTGGACGAGGAGGAGAAACAGAATGATATCAGAGAAAGAAATCACTCATGCCCAAACTTGCGAGCCATCGTTCTTACAAGGGTTTAAAGATTGTGTCCCGACGCTGATCGGCTATATCAGTATAGGTTTGGCTGCCGGAATCGTGGGGATTGCCTCGCATTTAAGCGTCCTTGAGATTACGCTGTTGTCAGGTTTGGTTTTTGCCGGCGGCTCCCAGTTCGTTATCTGTGCTTTGTTAGCAGCGAACAGTCCGATGTCCGCTATTATCCTGACAACGTTTATCGTGAATTTACGCAATTTTCTATTAAGTGCCGCGCTTGCTCCTCATTTTTCAAAGTATTCGCTAGTGAAAAATGTGGGGATCGGCATGATGGTGACAGATGAGTCATTCGGTGTTGCTTCAAATAAGATTGTAAAAAAAGAACCAATTAGTGATCGATGGATGTTCGGTTTAAATCTCACTGCATATGCGTGCTGGGTGCTCTCTTGTGTGGCAGGGGCAGTCTTTGGTAAATGGATTACCGATCCGGAAACGTTCGGACTCGATTTTGCGGTGACGGCTATGTTTTTAGCACTGCTGATTTTGCAGATGGAACATGTTGTGCCTGCAAAGATTAAACACTATGTATCTCTCATTATTTATATGGTGATTGGGATGATTGTTTTCTCTTTCTTTATGCCGTCACATCTCGCTGTGATCATCTCAACGATCATTGTAGCGACAATCGGGGTGGTGACAGATAAATGAGCATAAATACATACATCCTGATGGTGATTATCGGCTGCGCGCTGGTTACAATGATTCCCCGCGTAATTCCATTTTTAGTTGTACGGAATATTTCCTTGCCGGAGCCTGTGCTGAAATGGCTCTCCTATGTGCCGGTTTGTATATTGACGGCACTTGTTGTGAAGGATTGCATGATTCAATCCAATGATTCTCTGAAATTGAATTGGCAGGCAGCAGTTGTATTGATTCCTACTCTATTGATTGCACTGAAAACAAAAAGTTTATCTATGACAGTCATCAGCGGTGTTGTTCTTATGGCCGGCTTGCGCTTATGGGTATAAAACAGCTGCTTACATCAAAACTCACGATATCAGGGGGAAGCACCCCCTGGTATTTTTTGTGTCTCTGATTCAATCTTTAAGCGGCTTTCACTGGCTGAAAGTTATGGTACAATATACAAATGTTTTACAGCTTCAATCAATTGTTGGAGTGACATCTGTTTCAGATAAATAATAGATTGAAGGGAAGGTTTTGATAGGATGCTGCAAAATCCAACTGGAAAAGAGCGTTTGGCATTGGCATTTCTGCTCGGCATGCTTGCTATATTGGGCCCGCTTAATATAGATATGTATTTGCCTAGTTTTCCTGACATTGCCGATGATTTATCGGCCAGTGCCTCGCTTGTACAGTTAAGTTTAACAGCCTGTCTGATCGGGCTTACCATCGGCCAGGTGATTGTCGGGCCGGTCAGTGATGCGCAGGGAAGACGGAAACCGCTATTAATCTGTATTTTCTTATTTGCGTTATCTTCTCTGTTCTGTGTGCTTTCACCAAACATTACAACACTGGTGGCAGCCCGTTTTTTACAGGGGATTACGGCCTCTGCAGGACTTGTGCTGTCTCGGGCAATCGTGCGGGATGTGTTCACAGGGAGAGAGCTTTCTAAATTTTTCTCACTGTTAATGGTGATTACCGCAGTCGCGCCAATGATTGCGCCAATGACAGGCGGTGCTCTTTTATTGCTGCCGTTTGCAACGTGGCATACGATTTTTCACTTTTTAACGATCATCGGATTTGTGCTAGTACTGGTTATTGCGCTGAGGCTAAAAGAAACATTGCCGCCCGAAAAGCGGATTCCAAGCTCAATTGGAACATCTGTCAGAACAATGGGGAGCCTGCTGAAGGATCGTTCTTTTATGGGCTACGCGTTAACTGTCGGATTTGTTCACGGGGGAAGCTTTGCTTATGTATCCGGTACGCCTTTTGTGTACCAGGATATTTACGGAGTGTCGCCGCAGGTGTTTAGTATTTTATTCGGCATTAACGGCCTGGCGATTATTACGGGAAGCTTTATTATCGGGCGCTTTGGCGGAATCATTCATGAAAAAAGCCTGCTCCGCATGGCGGTCATTACAGCTATGATTGCGACTGCCGTGCTATTAACGATGACGATGATTCACGGTCCTCTCGCTGCATTGGTTATCTCTATTTTTGTCTATATGATTACGATCGGCATGGTTCTGACGAGCACGTTTACGCTGGCCATGGAAAAACAGGGGCACCGCGCCGGAAGTGCAAGTGCGCTGCTGGGAATGCTCCCACTGCTCCTTGGCTCCATCGTTTCGCCGCTTGTGGGCATTGATGAGACGACAGCTGTTCCGATGGGAGCGATCATGTTTGTTACAGCAGTTATCGGTTCGCTCGCCTTTTTTAGATTAACTAAAGAGAGCGTGAAGCAGAATTAATCAAAAAAAACCTGACGGCATGTCAGGTTTTTTGATTTTATTAAAATAGCAAAAGCAGGCCGGCGATGGCCGGAGTCAAAAAGATTGCTGATTTCAAGACTGCCTTTGGCATGAGATTGGTGAATTTCGCGCCAACATACGCACCGCACATGGTTCCGATCAAGACTTTGACCAGCAATACATAATCAACAAATCCTTCCGTGATATACCCTATACCTCCGCCTACAGCAAGAGGGATAATGACAAGCATCGTCGTTCCGACAGAATGTCGGATGGAAAGGTTCAGCATAATCATTAAACCGATCTGGATAAAAGGAGCAGAACCGATGCCGAATGTGCCGGAAAGTATGCCTGATACAATTCCTAAAATCACGGCTTTTGTGTACATTGACACATTGCTTTGATTCCCTTGAGGCTTTTCTTTTAAAATAAATAATCTGATTAAAATGAGAATCGCTGATAAAAATAACATTCCCGCTGTCAAATAATGAAGCAAATCGGCGGGAATAAAAGATGTCAGCTTTGCCCCGAAAAATGACCCGACGGCAGCAAAGCATCCGACCGTTAAACCGATTTTTAATTGGATGTTGCCTTCCCGGTAATGGCTGTAGGCCCCTGATAAACTGGTGAAAGCCATGCCGGCGAGGGATGTGCCTAAAGCTGTATGAATCGGAATATGGAAAACAAGGGTTAAAAGAGCAATAACAAAGCCGGCGCCCCCGGCACCAATAAAGCCTAAAATGATTCCGAGAAGAAACATAACAAGAATAATGAGCATATTTATTCCTCCATTGTATTCTGAGCTGTAAATGTAATGAAGCTGAGTGATTGTAGCTGAGGCGAAGTGTCCGGCAGCCGATGAGAGAATCATCTCATTGGTTGACAGTAGTCCGTCGACCGTCGTTTAGCAAACATATCGTACCGCAAATTTTGGAATTTGACAAGGCAGTTTGTTGCTTCCCTTTATCATCTGTTATATGATTTTGATGAAGAACAGCCCCCTGAATCTATTCAAAAGAGGTATTATTTATATGGATGATTTTAAATTAGACAAGCCGACTCCTTATTACCTGCAATTTTATTTCCAGCTGAAAAAAATGATTTTTAACGGGACTTTTAAGCCGGGGGAACGGATCAATGAAACACAGCTGGCTAAAAGTTTCGGCGTCAGCCGCTCTCCGATACGGGAAGCTATGCGGCTGCTTGAGAAAGACGGCTTGTTAAGAGCAGATGACCGGAATGGATTTTCAATCGCTTCTTTAACGGCTAAAGATGTAGATGAAATTTATAAAATCAGAATTCCACTCGAACTGCTTGCTGTCGAATTGGTCATAGACGAAGCGAATGACGAAGAGCTTCAAACGCTTGAAACACAGCTTGAAGAAACAGAAAACGCTATTCGTAACGGAGCGGAAGAAACTGAAATGATCAGCTTAAACCAAAAGTTTCATCAGCTGCTTGTCGATTTTAGCCATAACAGACATTTAAAAAACTTGCTTGAGCATGTAAACGATCTGATTCACTTTTGCAGAATTCTTAATTATAAAGGGGACAACCGCCCTGAAACGATCCTGCGTGAACACCGCAGCATATTTGAAGAAGTAAAAAAGAGAAACAAAGAAGCAGCCAAAGAATATATGATGGCTCATTTCAATCATGATTCAGAACATTTGAAGCGTGTGCTTGAAGAAGGAAAAGAAAATTAAATGACATGTACAGATACCGAGGATGAGTCCTTGGTATTTTTTATTTCTCTCATCACTTTAATCAATCGTAAATCATATATAAGGAAGCCCATTAATAAGATTCTATGATGATTGACTAACGAATAATGGGGGTTAGACATGTTTATCCATATCGTCCGGCCGGGTGATTCTTTGTTTTCCATAGGCAGAAGATACGGTGCTTCTGTTGATCAAATACGGGGTGTGAATGGTTTAGAAGAAACGAATATTGTGCCGGGGCAGGCTCTGCTCATCCCTCTTTATGTATATACAGTACAGCCGGGAGACACGCTCGGAGCTATTGCGGCAAAAGCGTTTGTTCCGGCAGAACGGCTAAGAGCCGCAAATCCAGCTATAAATCCAAATGCCTTGCAAGCAGGAATGAGACTGACGATTCCTAATATCTCAAACTATATTGCGGGAACGTTAAGCTTTTACGTGCTCCGCAATCCGGAGCTAGATCGTGATTTAATCAATGATTACGCCCCGTATTCGTCTTCGATTTCCATTTTCGAATACCATATTGCGCCTAATGGCGACATTGCGAATCAATTGAATGACGCAGCCGCTATTGAAACCACATGGAGAAGACGGGTGACGCCGCTTGCTACAATAACAAATCTGACCTCAGCAGGCTTCAGCACGGAACTTGTACACCAAGTGTTAAACAATCCAACTGCGAGAACCAATCTGGTTAACAATATTTATAACTTGGTATCCACAAGGGGATATGGCGGCGTGACGATCGATTTTGAACAAGTGAGCGCCGCTGATCGGGATCTGTTCACAGGATTTTTGCGTCAGCTGAGAGATCGTCTGCAGCCGGGAGGGTATGTGCTGACCATAGCGGTTCCGGCAAAAACAAGCGATGATATTCCGTGGCTGAGGGGCTATGATTACGGAGGGATCGGAGCGGTTGTCAATTATATGTTTATCATGGCGTATGACTGGCATCATGCGGGAAGCGAGCCGGGGCCTGTTGCGCCGATTACTGAAATAAGAAGAACAATTGAATTTGCGATTGCCCAGGTGCCGCGGAGAAAAATCATCATCGGAGTCCCGCTCTACGGCTACAATTGGATCATCCCTTACCAGCCGGGAACAGTGGCTTCAGCTATCTCAAATCAAAAATCAATTGAAACAGCGATGAGGTACCAAGCACCCATTCAATATTCAAACGAATATCAATCGCCTTTTTTTCGCTACAGAGATGAGCAGGGGCGGACGCATGAGGTATGGTTTGAAGATGTCAGGAGCATGAGCCAAAAGATGCTGATCGTCCGCGAGTATGGATTACAAGCAATAGGCGCCTGGCAGTTAACACTCGGATTCACACCAGCACCGTGGCTTCTGCGGAAATTTTTTACGATCAGAAAGGTTTAAGGGCACCGGTTCGGTGTCTTTTTAGTGATGTTTTAAGCGGCTGCTGAATGCTTTTACCGTCTCAGCTGCCCTGCGTTGTTTCTCGCATCGTGCATTATCTCTAAGCTGCTTCGTTACAATCAGATGATAATGGTTCACGGCGTTGAAAATAAGAAGCAGATAAATGCCATTCTCATACAAAGGAGGATATAGGCGTATTTTTTTGACTGCGGTGCTTCGAGCAGCCCTGAGTTCCCGGAAAAGTGTCATTTCACTGGCTGGCAGCGCTGGTGATATCCTTTATCTAACCGATTGATAGCTGGAAAACCGCATCAGCCTAAAGCGGCAGAATAATTCGATCATTTGTCACTTGCATGGCGTCAGTCTCCCCCATTATGATCGATAGTGAGAACGATCATCAGTCTAATCAGGCACAAATTGCATATCATCTTATGAACGCTTACGGAATATGAGTGAGAGGAAGTTGTCAGAATGAAAAAAGTATTGATCCTGAATTTCCCAGCAGAAGGCCATGTGAATCCTACATTAGGCATTACGAAAGCCTTTGCCGATCGAGGATATGATGTCCACTATATATCCACTGAAAAATATAAAGAAAGATTAGAAGCGGTGGGAGCGACTGTCCATCTTCATCAGGATTTGCTGAGAACAACACCTATTCAAGTCGCTTCGCCAAACGGCATTCTTGATTTCTTGAAAATACATATCAAAACCTCACTGGACATTTTACATGTCGTAAAAGAGTTGTCAAAAAGCATTCAGTTTGACTTTGTTTATTATGATAAATTCGGTGCGGGAGAGCTGGTCAGAGACTATCTCAACATCCCGGGCATCTCTTCATCTGCTTCCTTCTTATTCGATGAAGAGCATTTAAAGATATTGCCGCTGCATCCGGATTCAGAAGTGCCTTTACAATTGGATCAAGAGTGTGAAGATCTGCTGGCAGAGATGAAAGAAACATACGGCGTATCCCCGAAAAACTTGGTTCAATTCATGAACAATAAAGGCGAACTGAATGTCGTATATACAAGCCGTTATTTTCAGCCCGAAAGCGATCGTTTTGGGGATGAATGCCTGTTTATCGGACCAAGCTTTCCAAAAAGAGCAGCCAAAACGGATTTTCCTGTTGAACAGCTAAAAGATGAAAAGGTCATCTATATTTCAATGGGTACGGTACTGGACAAAACAGAAGAATTCTTCAACCTTTGTATTGACGCTTTTTCTAATTTTGCTGGAATAGTCGTTATTGCAGCGGGAGAAAAAGCAGATCTCACAAAATTAAAACAGGCACCGGAAAACTTTATCATTGCCCCGTATGTGCCTCAGCTGGAAGTGCTGGAACACTCAGACGTTTTCATTACACACGGCGGCATGAATAGCGTCAATGAAGGCATTCATTTTAACGTGCCTTTGGTTGTAATGCCTCATGACAAGGATCAGCCAATGGTAGCGCAGCGTCTCTCTGAACTCCAAGCGGGCTATACGATCTCTAAGGATGAAGTAAATGCGCAGTTATTGAAACAGGGGATAGAGGAAGTTTTACAAAACGATCAATATTTGGAGGGCATTAAAAGAATCAATCAAAGCTTTCAAGAGTGTATGGACATGGACGAAGTGATGGAGCGAATTGATCAGCTGATTCATCAGAAAACCAAATAGAAAAAGTGTATAAAGAAAACCGCTGTGTTGAATAGCGGTTTTTTTCATATCTATCCGTAGACAAAACCTCCTGTACGATGTGCAGGAGGCAATGATTAAAATGCAATTTTGATCTTTTGTGAATCACTGATCTTCTTATGGTTTTGGTCAAAAACGTCACTTGTTGTGATTTCAATCCATTTGATCTCTTTTTTCTTCTTCTCAGCTGATGGTTGATCATGAGCATGTCCGTTTGCTGCGTTTACAATAAAGCCGAGATTGCCGGATTTTTCGGCGCCGCCTTCTAATTCACCATTCAACTCTTCGAGGTACATATCTTTGTTCCAATCAAAGGTTTCACCTGTATTTGTTTTCATCAATGCAATCGGGGCAAAATTCACTTTCTCGGAAGATGTGTTTTTGATATCAACGAAAACTTTAACGAAATCAAACTCTTCATCGTGTGTTAATACATGAAAATAATCAATCATGCTGTAATCCGGACGTAAGTGGATCAGCTTCATTTCTTTTACTGTTAACTCTACGTTTCCAATCTTATAAGTTTGATTGACTTGTTTGATATCTTTTAAGACGGCTTCTCCTTTGTCATCAGAAAACGTTTGATTTACCTTAAGCAATGACCGGTCATCTGTTACCTGTGCATTAGGCTGATACTCATCTATACTGTCCTTTTGAGACGAAGTGCTTTGCGGTACGGCTTTAGCTGTTTGCTCTCCGGCTGTATTTTGTTTTTCAGAATCGGCGTTTGATGAACAGCCCGCAAGCATGACGATAAAAAATAAAATCGATAGAATCTTTTTCATCATGAGTCCTCCATTAAAAAGAGAGCCCGTTCCTTATACAAGCAACGGGACACCTTGTATTCTCCTACTTATCTTTAATCTTAATGTTGTATTGTAAAGCGTCGAAAACATTTTTGGCGATTTCAGTATTATCGATTTGGCCGGAAAACTTCTCATTGGACGGTCCGTACGCATAGACAGGAACATCCTCGCCGGTATGTCCGCCTGTTGTCCATCCTGTGTGGGAGCGTTTATTGAAAATCTCCTCAATCGCATTATCGATATCAAGGACTTCCTTCGATTTTGCCGCTTTTTCAACAGATTGAATTTCAGATGCTGTTAAAGCTAATTTCTTTTGATCAATATACGTTTTTAATGTTTTTTCAACATCTGCGCCGCCGGCGATTTTTTCTGCCATAAAGTCAGGCGTGCGTTTTGCCGCTTTAATTGGCTCACTGAACCAGTTGTAAATGCCGTCCGCACCGATGGAGTACCCGCCGGTTGAGTGGTCAGCCGTTGCGACAACCAATGTATGCTTGTCTTTTTTAGCGAAATCGATCGCTGCCTTGTAGGCTTGTTCAAAGTCTTCCATCTCACTCATGGCGCCGACAATATCATTGTCATGCCCCGCCCAGTCAATCTGGCTTCCTTCAACCATGAGGAAGAAACCGTCTTTGTCCTTGCTTAATTTTTTGAGAGCTGTGTTTGTCATGTCTTTTAATGAAGGAATATCCTTCGTGCGGTCGATCTTTTTAGGCAGGCCGCCGTCAGCGAATAGGCCGAGAACTTGGCTGTCCTTGTTTTTCAGCATGTCCTTGCGGTTATCCACATAGCTGTATCCCGCTTTTTTGAATTCCTTTACCAAATTACGGTCCTTGCGGTCAAAATTGCTTTTTCCTCCGCCTAGAAGGACATCGATTTTGTGCTTGCCGTTGACCATTTCATCAAAATAATCGTCTGCAATAGAATTCATGTTTTTCCGGCTGTGATCATGTGAGCCGAAAGAAGCCGGAGTGGCGTGAGTAATCTCTGAAGTGGCGACAAGGCCGGTCGATTTTCCTTTTTCTTTTGCCGCTTCAAGAACTGTTTTGACCTCTGAACCGTCATTATCCACTGCAATTGCATTATTATATGTTTTAACCCCAGCTGACATAGCCGTTGCGGCAGAAGCAGAATCCGTTACATTTTGTTCAGGGTCTTCAGGGTAAGTCGTCTGCTGGCCGACAAGGAATTGGTCAAAAGCTGTAGGCTCAACAACCTTTGTCTTTTTATTATCCTTTAAGTAACGGTGAGCGGACGTATAAGACACACCCATCCCATCACCGATCAGGACGATGACATTCTTAATTTCGTTTTGATTCCCCTTTTTCTTTTCCTGGGCGCTGGCTTCAGGCACGCTGCCGCTGACTAGGCTGCTGAACGCAATAGATGATAACACCGCAATAGGCAGCAGCTTCTTCGGGAATTTTTTCAACTGAATAACCTCCTAAAAATATGATCCTCAATGACAAACCCATTATATTTTTAAAGTGTTAAGCTAGTATTAATCGATTTTAAAGATTGAGTTTACAAGATGACTAACTATGGTGGAAAAGGGAACTGTAAGAAGTTGATTATTGTTTATCAATTGGAAAGCAAAAAGGAATTTCAGACAGGTTCTTTCTATCTTTCTTCTTCCCTAGATTTTGTGTGAGCTGTTTTTAATTCAGAGAGGATTAATCAGATGTTTTCGATTAGCGCGGTTTCGAAAAGTATGGGATGATTCGTATACATTAAGTTATTACGAGAAAATCGTTTTTATACGGAAGGAGTCATTTCTGCAAAAAAAATAAAACTGGATTCCTATTATTGGTATTTGAAAGAGGAGGGGAGACAGCCAATGAGACGTTTGAAAGTGTACTCGGTGCAACTGACTTCCCCGATTTTTACAGGTACTGTCTTTGCCCTAGCTAAATATATTGTTGGCTATTTCTATCCAGCAACCACTATGGCTCGGGCCGGACTCCAGATTGTGAATCTTTAATGATGAAATAAAGTTTTTTCATCAAGCGAAAAAACGGTATCAAAATGTTGCTTACCCTGCTTCCATATCACTTCAACAGATGAGTCATGCCCATTAAGCTCCGTTTCATCTATGGGTGCCAAAAAAGAGACAGACTTCTCTTTTTGGCTTCCGTCACGGAAAACTGCCGCCGGAATAATCACTTATCGGTGTTTCTGTATGAGAATGGAGCAGCACCTCGTCATCTTTTTTCACAATGAGCGATTTCAAATATGTGTTGTCTGCTTTAGCTTGATCACTAATCCAATAAAGATTGCCGCTGTATTCATTTGGCGCATCTTCGTTCTTAGCAAAAACGTCTTCCCAATGTTTGTTCTTGCTTTCTCCTATGTAATTTGGGTATTCCAATCTGGCCTGATGAATGAATTGATATTCAAAATATATCACCGCAAAAAGCGCATAAAAAAAATAAGCGGGTATTTATAATGATGAGACATAAAAAACTCCTATCCTAAAACAATTTCCTTTGAAAAAAAGAATTTCATCCCGAATCAAAATCTCGTTTTCAGCTTTTTCGGGAATTTCCGGTTTGATCCGCCTTGTTTTTTCAACTGCGTTTTGCAACAATGCGGTGAATCAATAGCCCTTGCTTTTGGTAAAATGCCATCGTATGTATGTTATCATTTGTTGTGATGAGCTTTATCCGTTTACACAGCCATAGCTTGGCTGTTTCTTCAGCCTTTCTCAGCAATGTTATGCAATTCCTTTCTTTTCAATCAGACTATCCAATGAAAAAATATTGCAGTCTTTTCCATCTATAATGTATGTAATCAACCGATGATGTCCCCATTCTCATCTAAAGCATCATAACCGGCCAATTCAACACATTGAAATGTATAGCTGGACATTTTCATCTAGGCGTACCCAATGCGCGGCAAAGAAATCAGTCCTATTTGCTTAGCTAACTCTTTACTTTGGGATGATCTTCATCTTGACCTCTTTCTTTTGTTTACTAACAATATATACAAAAAATAGAAAGAAGAAAATAGATTTTGAGGTGACAGTATGGAAATAAACGATGTGCTTTACGGCAGGCATCAAATAGACGGAGTACTGGAAGAACTCATAAAAAGCGTACCCGTGCAAAGATTAAAAGGGGTTTATCAAGGCGGCGCCAGCTTTTTAGTCAATCCAAAGTGGAATGTGACCCGGTATGAGCACTCCATTGGCGTTATGCTTCTAATCAAAAGGCTGGGGGGAACCATAGAAGAGCAGATCGCGGGTCTTCTCCACGATGTGTCGCACACAGCATTTTCTCATGTAATCGATTTTGTATTTGAAAATGAAGCGGAAGATTATCATGAAAACATTTTTCAACAAGTCATTGACCAATCCGAGATCCCTGGCATTCTAAAAAAACACGGTTATGATGCCGACGATCTTTTATTAAATGATACAAGATGGACACTGCTCGAACAGCCCGCACCGGAGCTGTGTGCTGATCGCATAGACTACACGCTGCGAGACATGTATCAATATGGAAAGATCACGCTCCGCGAAGCAGAAATCTTTTTAGATCGCCTCATTGTGAGAAACGGAAGGGTGTTTCCAGATGGTATCGCAACAGCCGAATGGTTCGTGCGGGTGTATTACAAGGAAGTAATCGATTTCTTTATGAACCCAGTGAATGTATATGGATATGAATACTTAGCGCGAACGCTGAAGGCTGCGCTGCAGCACAATGTCATCGCCGCCGAAGATTTGCTGAAAACAGACCAAGAGGTGTTAGACATCCTGCATTCATCAGAAAATGAAGAAGTACGGAGACTGCTTGAAAAAATACATCCTCACATACAAGTAAAAGAGGATGACATTCATTACGATTTTCATCGAAAAAAGAAAATGCGTCTCATCGACCCTTCTGTTTTCCATCATAATGAATGGATCACATCCTCATCAGTATCTGAAAACATCAGAAAAATGGGAGAGGCCGCATATCAGAAAGCAAAAAAAGGCGTGTATGTCAAAGTAATCAAAAACTAACCGAAGCCGCGCCACCGCGGCTTTTATCCTCCGCGTTTTATTCTGCGGATCACGGGGAATAGGACAAACAGCAGTATATTTTATGAGAATATCAGCGCATTTACATACCGTTCGGGGGTATAGTATTATTGGAAAGATCATGTCTGACAGGCAGATGTGAAGGCCATTCTGTTTCTGCGGATTACATTCACACCAAAAAATGAAGCAAAGGAGAATGAACATGAAGATTTCGAAAAAGGCACTTGGAATTTTATTGATGTCACTTATTTTTGTTTTATCAGCATGCGGCAATAGCGATAGCAAAAAAGAAAGCACTCATGAAAGTCATTCGGACTCCGGCTCACACGAAGAAATGGATCATTCCGGATCTGCTGAAGTTCCAGAGGGATTAACAGAATCGAAACATCCTAAATATAAAATAGGCAGCCAGGTCATCATTAATGCTTCTCATATGAAAGGGATGAAGGGCGCCGAAGCAACAGTTACAGGCGCATTCGATACAACGGCATATGTTGTTTCTTATACACCGACAACCGGAGGACAGCGAGTTGATCATCACAAATGGGTGATTCAAGAAGAGATAAAAGATGCAGGAGATAAACCCCTCAACCCCGGAGATCAGGCGATCTTAGAGGCTTCTCACATGAAAGGCATGAAGGGAGCAACTGCTGAAATCGACTCTGCAGAAAAAACAACGGTATACATGGTGGACTATACATCGACAACAAGCGGAGAAAAAGTGAAAAATCATAAGTGGGTAACTGAAGACGAGCTTTCAGCTAAATAATGAAAAAATCCTCCCTTTACAAGGAGGATTTTTTTACGGTATGAACAGGTCTTGTTAAAGAAAATAAAGCAAACAGAACGGCGATCACAACAATCGATCCTCCGCACCAAGCTGTTGACACAACAGTCCCCGTCTGATCCAATACAACACCGCCAATGGCTGAACCAAGGGCAATCCCGATTTGCAGCGCAGACGTATTAAAGCTTTGCTGAATGTCAGACGTGTCCGGTGCAATCTCAATTAAATAGCTTTGCTGTGCGGGAGCCAGACTCCAGCTCAGCAATCCCCAAATGACCATAACAGGCAAAAAGAAAATCATAGACGACGTTGACAGCGGCAATAAGAACATAATGATGGCGAAGGAACCGGTCACCAGCAAGATGCTCTTAAAGGAACCGAGCCGGTCAGAAAGCGCTCCTCCAAAAGGACCTCCGCACACGGCAGATATTCCGAAAAGGAAATAGCAAATGCTGACCCAGAAAGAGCTTAGATGGAGAGTCGTCTCTAAAAACGGGGCAAAATAAGCATATAAAGTGTAGTGCCCCGCTAATGTAAACATCGTCACAAGATGCGAGCTGGCGATTTTTGCATTGGCAATTGTCTTGATTTGATCCCGGAATGGAATCATTTTCTCCGTCGGTATCTTCTCAAAAAAGATCGAAATAATCAGCATAGAGACAAGCGCCAGAAGCCCGATGCCAAGGAACAAAATGCGCCATCCGAAGGAATTGCTGATCAATATTCCAAGCGGCACACCTAATGCGATGGCAGAACTGAATCCCATAAAAATGATGCCGATTGCACGGGCTCTGTATTCAGGCGCCACAATTTTCGGCGCAATTGTCAAGGAAAGCACAACAATCAGCCCCGTGCTCATCGCCGCCAATACCCTTGATACCATCAGCATCGCAAAATTAGGGCTGAAATAGGCAACAAGGTTACTTAAAAAGAAAACAAATAACGCAATTAAATATAAACGCTTCCGTTCAACCTTCGCGGTCATTGCCAAAAGCAGCGGCCCTGAAACAGCATATCCCAGTGCAAACACACTGATCAGCTGTCCGGCCGAAACAATGGAAATGTGTAAATCATTTGCGATTTGAGGAAGAATCCCACCCACAATTAACTCAACCAATCCGACTGCAATTGTAGAAGCTGCAAGCAGAAAAACTTTAAAATTCATAACAAACTCCTTTACATAAATTTTTTGACAAATAAAAAAATCCTGATTACAAAAAAAGTGATACACAATTTTTGTAATCAGGATTTTACGGTTCCTGGTAGACACCCTCAATCCATATTATTGAGGTTATACAAGTAAAAATAGCTATTTAATTGATTTAGTTTCCGAGGATGAGTTTAACATATTGTGAGCGAATCTTCCATAGAAAAATTTGATAAATAGTTGAACTGAAAAATATGAATATATTTATCTTTATAAAAGTATAGACAATTAAAATTAATTGACTATAATAAATTTTGTAAGCGTTTTAAATAAAAGAGGGGGGTCATCCATTGAAGAAAATTTTACTGGCGTGCAGTTCGGGAATGTCCACCAGTTTGCTGGTGACAAAAATGAAAGAATACGCGCAATCCATCGGAGAGGAAGCGGAGATCTGGGCAGTCGGCCAGGATAAAGCGAAAGAAGATATGCAAAAGGCAGATGCGGTTTTAATCGGCCCGCAAATGAGCTTTCTGAAAAGCGAACTGCAAAAAGAAGCCGACCAATACAACATTCGGGTTGAGGTCATTGACATGATGGCTTACGGAATGGCTGATGGCAAAAAAGCTTATGAACAGGCTTTGTCATTAATGGGGCAACAATGATGGAGCAGATAAAAATCACCGATTTAACAGACGAACAAATCAGCTTTCAGCTTATTCTCCACAGCGGCAATGCCCGCAGCTGCATCATTCAATCACTGCGCGCCTACAAGGAAGGAAACAGGGGGGAGGCAGATGCCCTTATTGCCCAGGCTGAGGATGCTCTATCTGCAGCCCATGACATTCACTTTCAAATGATACAGAAAGAATCAAGCGGCGAGGCAGCCAATTTCTCATTGCTGCTTATGCACGCGGAAGATCACCTGATGTCAACATTGACTATGAAAGAATTGGTAAAAGAGCTGCTTGGCATCTTTAAAACAAAGAATATATAAAAATCGGGGTGGATAGGGTGTTCGAGAAAATCAGCCAGTTCCTTGTTCCAATTGCAGGGAGGTTAAATAATAACCGTTATTTGCAGGTGTTGCGCGATGCGTTTATGCTGGCCTTCCCGCTTACGATATTCGGGTCCATTTTTGTGGTGTTAACGAACCTGCCGTTTTTAAGTAAATTCATGAATGCTTCAATGCTCACATCGTTTCAGTCCAATTTTGGCATTGCGTCTACGGCGACCATGGGGATTATGTCTGTCTTCGTCGTGTTTGGTATAGGCTATTATCTCTCAAAAAGCTATCAGGTCGAAGCCGTGTTTGGCGGTGCGATCGCTTTGGTTTCCTTTTTGCTGCTGACGCCTTTTATCGTTCAGCCGGAAACAGGAGATGCCATAACCGGAGTCATTCCGGTAGACCGCCTCGGTGCCAAAGGAATGTTTCTGGGTATGATCACGGCATTTCTTTCTGGTGAAATCTACAGAAGAATCGTTCAAAAAAACCTGACGATCAAAATGCCTGCCGGGGTTCCGCCGGCTGTAGCAAAATCATTTGCCGCACTTATTCCGGCTTTTATCACATTGACTGTGTTTTTGCTGATTAACGTTCTGGTCACTCAGCTTTTCAAAACCAACATGCATGATGTCATTTATCATGCGATTCAGGCTCCGCTTGTCGGACTTGGAAGCGGTATCATTCCGACGCTGATTGCCGTGTTTTTCATTCAAATTCTTTGGTTTTTCGGATTGCATGGGCAAATCATTATCAACTCTGTGATGGACCCGATCTGGAATACACTGCAGGTGGAAAACCTGTCAGCCTACACAGCGGGGAAAGAAGTGCCGCACATCATCTCAAAACCGTTTATGGAGATTTATACAGTGGGGATGGGCGGAACCGGGATGACGCTGGCAATTGTATTTACGATTCTTATATTCATGAAAAGCAGGCAGATGAAGCAAGTATCAAAACTCGGCCTTGCTCCAGGGATTTTTAACGTAAACGAACCGATTATCTTCGGACTGCCGATTGTGATGAATCCGATCATCCTTGTGCCTTGGGTTTTGGCGCCGATGGTTGTCACACTCGTTACCTATCTGGCTATGTCCGCCGGGCTTGTTCCGCCTCCAACAGGTGTCACGGTCCCATGGACGGTCCCGCTATTTATTAATGGCATCATGGCGACAAACTCAATCATGGGCGGCGTGATGCAGCTTGTCAATCTGATGATTGTCTTTGTGATATGGTTCCCGTTCCTGAAAGCAATGGATAAATTACATTTGGCGAAAGAAAAGGAACAGGCTGTTCAGGAAACAGCACAGCAAAATGATAACAGCATCAAAATGTGACAGAAGGAGAGAGAGAACTTGACTCAAACAAAACAGTATCGTTTTCCGAAAGATTTTTGGTGGGGATCATCCGCTTCAGCGACACAAACGGAGGGTGCCTCCGATCGAGACGGAAAAGGGAAGAATATTTGGGATTACTGGTTTGAAAAAGAGCCTCATCGCTTTTTTGATCATGTAGGGCCTGCATCCACATCGCAATTTTACGATCACTATAAAGACGATATCAGGCTGATGAAGGAGCTTGGCCACAACTCGTTCCGCATGTCGATTTCATGGTCGCGGTTAATACCGGGCGGAACAGGCGAGATCAACCCTAAAGCCGCGGACTTTTATAACAGCGTCATTGATGAGTTTACGGCTAACGGAATAGAGCCTTTTGTCAATTTGTTTCATTTCGATATGCCAATGGAACTTCAAAAACTCGGTGGCTGGGCAAACAGAGAAACGGTGGACGCTTATGAAAACTATGCAAGAACTTGTTTTCGTTTGTTTGGCGATCGGGTGAAAAAATGGTTCACCCATAACGAGCCGATCGTGCCGGTAGAAGGCGGATATTTATATGATTTTCATTATCCGAACAAGGTAGATTTTAAAGAAGCCGTTCAAGTCGGGTTTCACACGTTGTTATCAAGCGCCCGCGCCATTCAGGCTTACAGAGAGATGAAGCAGGATGGAAAAATCGGCATCATCTTAAATTTGACGCCATCCTATCCGAGAAGCAGCCACCCGGCGGATGTAAAAGCGGGAGAAATAGCAGATGCGTTCTTTAACCGATCTTTTTTAGACCCTTCTGTAAAAGGCGAGTTTCCAAAAGAACTCATACACATTTTAAAAACTGAAGGCTTTATGCCTGAATACGAGAAAGAGGATCTTGAGCTCATTAAACAGCATACGGTTGACTTATTAGGTGTCAATTATTATCAGCCGAGACGTGTAAAAGCAAAAGAGCACCTGCCAAATCCGGATGCGCCGTTTTTGCCTGACAGGTATTTCGATCCTTACGTCATGCCGGGCCGCAAAATGAATCCTCATCGAGGATGGGAGATTTACGAAAAGGGCGTTTATGATATCCTGATCAATCTAAAAGAAAATTACGGGAATATCGAGTGCTTTATTTCTGAAAACGGCATGGGGGTTGAAGGGGAAGAGCGTTTCAGAGACGAACAGGGCATGATTCAAGATGACTACCGAATTGAATTTATCAAAGAGCACTTAAAATGGATTCACCGCGCTATACAGGAAGGATCAAACGCAAAAGGCTATCACTTATGGACGTTTATGGACAATTGGTCATGGACAAACGCTTATAAAAACCGATACGGATTTGTTTCAGTCAATCTGGAGAAAGACGGAGAAAGAACTGTCAAAAAGAGCGGAAAATGGTTCAAAGAGGTTGCTGAGAAAAATGGTTTTTAGGTTGCTATAGCTAAAAGGTCTTCCGGCGGTCAAGATTCCTAACAGAGACAACAAATAGCCATAACATTGATGAAACAGGAAAAAGAACTTATGATATCCGTAAAGAAGTTTATTCGATATCGAAATTTTTACAGCTGCCGGAGGATACCAATGAATAAATACGAAATCATTGCAAATGAAATGAGAAAACGAATCAAAAATAACGTATATCCCATCGATCAGCCGATTCCCGATGAAGTATCTCTTGCAAAAGAGTTCAATTCAAGCCGCATGACGATGAAAAGAGCTCTTGATAATTTAGTTGCTGAAGGACTGTTATTCAGAAAACGCGGTCACGGAACCTTTATCATTCAATCTGCGATACAGGATGATCATGTCCATGTCGTCAGCAATGAAATCCTCGGTCTGACCAATTTGTTAAAAGACAAAAAAATCAAAAGCAAAGTCATTCAGTTCGAGGTGCAATTTCCCACTGAGGAAGTGGCTGCTCATTTATCAATTGATCAGAAAACGCCGGTTTATTATGTTGTACGGCTGCGAATTGTGGAAGGCGAGCCATATGTATTGGAAAAAACATATATGCCGACACACTTAATACCCGGCATTAATGATGAGGTGCTGCACCACTCTATTTATGAACACATTACAAACGGGCTCCAGCTAAAGATTGCCGGAACGCACCGGAAAATCAGAGCCTGTAAATCTGATGAGATGGATCAGCAGCATCTGGGCTGCAAACAGGATGATCCCATTCTTGAAGTTGAGCACGTGGGCTTTTTAGATAACGGAATTCCATTTGAATATTCCTTTTCACGTCATCGGCATGACAAATTTGTCGTCACTTCGGTAAACGTAAGGCGCTGATCGCGGAGATAACAAGGAGGCCATCTGCATGCTTGGCGGTATTGAAGCAGGCGGCACAAAATTTGTATGTGCCGTCGGAACAGAAGATGGAACGATCATTGACAGAATAGAGATACCAACAGCGATGCCGGATGAAACGATAGAGAAAGTCATTCAATATTTTCGCCAATTCTCGCTACAGGCAATCGGCATCGGGTCCTTTGGTCCCGTTGATACAGATGTAAACAGTAAAACATATGGAACCATTACTGCCACGCCTAAACCAGGCTGGAGGCACTATCCATTTTTGAAAACGATAAAAGAAGAAATGAATATTCCTGCTGGATTCAGTACGGATGTGAACGCTGCGGCGCTCGGTGAATCTCTTTTCGGCGCAGCTAAAGGCTTCGACAGCTGCTTATATATCACGATCGGCACTGGCATTGGTGCAGGCGCGATTATAGAAGGGCGGCTTCTGCAAGGATTATCACATCCTGAAATGGGCCATATCTATATTCGCCGCCATCCGGATGACATGTATCAAGGAAAGTGTCCCTATCATAAGGATTGCTTCGAGGGTTTGGCTTCCGGTCCTGCTATAGAGTCACGATGGGGAAAAAAGGCCGCAGATTTATCACATGTTAATGAGGTCTGGGAACTTGAAGGATATTACATTGCGCAGGCGCTGGCACAATATATCCTTATCCTGGCACCAAAAAAAATTATTCTTGGCGGCGGCGTCATGAATCAGAGTCAGCTGTTCCCTTATATCTATCAATATGTACCTAAAATAATGAACAGCTACTTGAATTTTTCTGAATTATCAGAAAGTATAAATGAGTATATTGTATCTCCCCGTTTAGGCAGAAATGCCGGAATCATCGGAACGTTTGTTTTAGCCGATCAGGCATTAAAAGCAGAAGAAGCATCCGGGGAGGTTCCATCATGAAGCATCCTTTATTTTTAGAGCCGATTTTTAAAGAAAGGATATGGGGCGGCACAGCGCTTCGTGATAGATTCGGCTACAGCATCCCTTCAGAAAAAACGGGTGAATGCTGGGCTGTCTCGGCCCATGCCAATGGATCATCGACTGTTCAAAATGGCCGGTTGGCAGGAAAAACACTAGATCAAGTGTGGAAAGAATGCCCGGAGTTTTTCGGCTTTCCGCAAAGAAGCGTGTTTCCGTTACTGGTGAAAGTACTTGATGCCAACATGGACCTCTCCGTACAAGTGCATCCTGATGACCATTATGCCATCGTGCACGAAAACGGAGACCTCGGAAAAACAGAGTGCTGGTATATTATTGATTGCCAAGAAGGCGCGGAACTGATTTTGGGACATCATGCAAGCACGAAGGAAGAACTCAAACAGCTTATAGAAAGCGGTGATTGGAACGGACTGCTTAGGCGCATCAACATAAAGCCGGGAGATTTCTTTTATGTTCCAAGCGGCACGCTGCATGCATTGTGTGAGGGCACCCTCGTCCTTGAAATTCAGCAAAATTCTGATACCACATATCGAGTATACGATTATGATCGCTGTAATGACCATGGCCAAAAAAGGGATCTCCATATAGAAAAAGCGATGGAAGTCGTAAACATACCGCATGCGGATTCTGAACCAATACCAGCGATAAAAGAAATGAAGGATGCCGTGATTACGTCTTATGTTCAGTCAGATTATTTCTCAGTTTACAAATGGAATGTCAGCGGCAAGCCGGTTTTTCCTTCTCCTCAAACCTATTTGCTGTGCAGTGTTGTCGAAGGCTCAGGGATAATAGAAAACAACGGTGTGCAGTATGAATGCAATAAAGGCTCACACTTTATTTTGCCTGCCCATTTTGGCGAGTTTTCAATAGAAGGAACTTGCGAGCTGATCATATCTCATCCTTAATAAGAACGGAGGAATTTCTGTGTTAAAGAAACCTATCATCTGTTTGTTCATCGTATTTTTATTTGCGTCTGCCGTTTTGGCTGAGCCGATCCAAGCACATACTGTGTCACCTGTTAATTCTAAAGCACAGCAGACAACAAAAGATGTGATGAATTGGCTCGCCCACCTGCCGAATCGTTCTGAAAACAGAGTCCTTTCCGGTGCGTTTGGCGGTTACAGTCATGACACATTCTCCATGGCCGAAGCAGAAAGAATCCGAAGCTCAGCCGGACAATCACCTGCCATTTACGGCTGTGATTACGCTAGGGGATGGCTTGAAACCTCAAACATTGAAGAGTCTATAGACGTAAGCTGCAACAGTGATTTAATTTCGTATTGGAAAAGCGGAGGGATTCCGCAGATCAGTCTGCATCTAGCGAATCCTGCTTATCAGTCAGGACACTATAAAACACCGATTACCAACGATCAGTATAAAAAACTGTTAGACTCTTCTACAACAGAGGGGAAGCGGCTGAACGCCATGCTCAGCAAAATTGCTGACGGGCTTCAAGAGCTGGAAAACCAAGGCGTGCCCGTTCTGTTCAGGCCGCTGCATGAGATGAACGGCGAGTGGTTTTGGTGGGGGCTTACATCATATAATCAAAAGGATGATGAAAGAATCTACTTATATAAACAGCTCTACATCAAAATCTATCATTATATGACTGACGAAAGAGGATTGGATCATTTATTGTGGGTTTACTCTCCCGACGCTAATCGAGATTTTAAAACCGATTTTTACCCTGGAGCTTCATACGTAGATATAGTTGGGTTAGATGCATACTTTCAAGATCCATATTCGATAAGCGGATACGACCAGCTGACAGCACTTAATAAACCATTTGCCTTCACAGAAGTTGGTCCGCAAACAGCAAACGGCAGCTTTGATTACAGTCTGTTTATGAGTGCGATAAAACAAAAATATCCTAAAACGACTTATTTTCTGGCATGGAATGATGAATGGAGTCCGGCTGTGAACAAAGGCGCTTCATCTCTCTACAATGATAACTGGACATTAAATAAGGGAGAAGTGTGGAACGGTAATACATTAACACCTATAGTTGAATAAAAAAGGTTCTCAAGGATATCCTTGAGAACCTTTTGATCATCAGGCGTTCATATCCCCTAAGCCGGGACTATGTTCATTCGGCATTTCCGGAAGAAACGGAACAGGAAATCCAGCCGGAGGTTCAGTTACTTGCAGCTCGCCGCCATTTCTGCTTGGAGATTTTCCTTGAAAGATCTCTGCAATTCTTGTTTCATCTAATCTGAAGTTAAACTGTACATTATGGTAGCCTAATTCAACATACTTTCTGCACTCTGGATATTTATTAATGTCGTAATTCGGAACTGGTAAAAGCTTAGCCCAGTCAACACCTAAAGTCTCAAGCGCTTTAGCGAAAGCATTTTGATGAGCATTGTCACGAACAATAAGAAAAGCGAGTGTTTCCCGGAACGTCTGATTAGAGCTCATTTCATAGATTCTTGTTTTTTGGAGAACACCAGTAGACTCAAGCAACAAGTTATCCAACAGGTCAGTGATTAAGTTTCCGTGATTATACACCCACGACGCGTTCCAAGGATTGCCGCCCGCATCAACCGGGAGTGAACTCTGTGCGCCAATAATGTAATGATGAGGGTTAGCATGTTTAACTGCTTCATCAAGGGGGGCGTGATCTATACCCTGGCTGCCGACTCCAGCACCGCCTGATTCATCTAATAAAGCATTGATTGTATTTTGCACAAGCTCTACATGGGCAATTTCTTCTAAGAAGATGCCGCGCAGCAAATCACGATATTGTTTCTGCTTTCCTCTGAAATTGGAGCTTTGAAAGAAATATTGCATCATTGTACGCATTTCCCCATAATGTCCGCCTAATATTTCCTGCAGTACTTTAGCTGCGGCCGGATCTGGCTTATCGGGTTTAATGATATTGATTAGTTCTTCTTTGTAGTAAAACATAACACGCCTCTTTTCTTATTTATTTTGTTTTTTATATCATCTGTACAATTAGATAAACTATACGGACTAACCAATAGCTGAAAAGAAAATGAGAAAAATGAAACAAAAGTATAGAAAAGTATTGACCGATAAAAAAACACATGGTACATTATTAAACGTCGCTGATGAACAGCGCAGAACAAAATGAAAAATAAAAAAGTTTTTCGAAGGTGTTTACAAACACTTCAGAATGTGTATAATAGATAAAGTCGAATCAAAAAGATTTGAAAAAACATTCAAAAAAAACTTCTTGACTTTAACATCAATTAATAGTATGATAGTTAAGTCGCTCGATAAGCGCCCGTAGCTCAATTGGATAGAGCGTTTGACTACGGATCAAAAGGTTAGGGGTTCGACTCCTCTCGGGCGCGCCAATATAATATACATGCGGGTGTAGTTTAGTGGTAAAACCTCAGCCTTCCAAGCTGATGTCGTGAGTT
>NZ_JAJHVY010000040.1:0-55214 GCF_020861455.1 Bacillus sp. AF23 | reverse complement strand
ATAAAACTTGAATTAACAGGTACGTTTTGTCTTGTTTAGTTTTCAAAGATCATTTCGTCACTTCGTTTAAGCGACTTTATTATTATAACTCGTTGAATCATTGAAGTCAATAACTTTTTTTGAAGTTATTTTTTTGTCATCGCCTTGTTTAGCGGCAACGAATAATAATATACCACCTTGTAAATAATAGTGCAATAGTTTTTTGAAGAAAAACCTAAGGAATTATAAAAGAGCGTCATCCTTCTATTAGAAAGGTTGACGCTCTTTTAAATTAGCGCTGTCTCATTTGCGGGAATAACAGTACATCTCGGATCGAAGGAGCATTCGTAAGCAGCATGACCAGGCGATCGATCCCGATGCCTAAGCCTCCTGTTGGGGGCATGCCATACTCCAGGGCTTCAACGAAGTCTTCATCCATTAAATGAGCTTCATCATTACCCTCTTCTCGTTCTTTTAATTGAGCTTCAAAGCGTTCTCTTTGATCAATAGGATCATTTAACTCTGTGAATGCATTTGCATGCTCACGGCCTACGATAAACAGTTCAAAACGGTCTGTGAAGCGCGGATCCTCTGGATTTTTCTTAGCAAGAGGAGAAATTTCTACTGGATGTCCATAAATAAACGTTGGCTGGATAAGCGTTTCCTCAATTTTTTGTTCGAAGAATTCGTTTATAATGTGGCCCACTGTCATAGAGTCTTTAATCTCTACACCATGCTCTTTTGCATATTCACGGGCTTGCTCAACAGTTACCTCTTCCCAGAAGTCAACGCCTGTCGCTTCTTTGACTGCGTCAACCATATGGATTCTTTTCCACTCAGGTTTCAGTTCGATTTGCTCTTCCCCGTATTGGATTGTCGTCGTGCCAAGCACTTCTTGCGCGATATGAGCGACAAGGTTTTCAGTTAAGCTCATGATATCTTTATAGTCAGCATACGCTTCATATAATTCAATCATTGTAAATTCAGGGTTATGGCGTGTAGAGACGCCTTCATTACGGAAAACACGGCCGATTTCATATACTTTTTCCAAACCGCCGACAATCAAGCGTTTCAGATGCAGTTCAATCGCAATACGCATGTAGAGCGGAATATCTAAAGCATTATGATGGGTAATGAACGGACGCGCGGAGGCTCCCCCTGGAATGCTGTGCATAGTTGGTGTTTCTACTTCTAAGTATCCATGATCATCAAGGTATCTTCTCATCGCTTGAATGATCTTGCTGCGTGTGATGAACGTATGTTTGCTGTCTGGATTTACGATAAGATCCAAGTAGCGTTGACGGTAGCGCTGCTCAACGTCTTTTAAACCATGGTATTTATCCGGCAGCGGACGAAGCGCTTTTGTCAGCAAATCAAATGATGTTGCTTTTACAGACAGTTCGCCTACATTTGTTTTGAACACTTTTCCGGTTACGCCGATAAGGTCGCCAAGGTCGGAAGATTTGAAGATTTCATATTGGTCGTCACCGACACTGTCTTTTCTTACGTAGATTTGAATTTGACCTTCTAAATCTTGAAGGTGCGCGAAGCCGGCTTTCCCTTTGCCGCGTTTTGTCATCATACGGCCTGCGATTGTCACTTCAATCGCTTTTTCCTCTAACTCTTCTTTCGTTAGATTTTGATATGCCGCAATAATTTGCTCAGATTGATGAGTTCTTTCAAAACGTGCGCCGAATGGATCTATGCCGTTTTCTCTCATCTGATTCATTTTGTCGCGTCTGACTTGCAGCTGGTCGTTCAATTCTTCATGATTATGCTCTTCTTGACTCATTGTTATCACTCCATTACAGATATTGTTTCATGAAAAAAGCAGAAAAACTGCCAGCGTAAAACTGGCAGTGAGCAGCAAATAGAGGTGAGTGTTATCCTACTTTTGCGTCTTGAAGCTCTTTTGCCTCAACTTCAACAGTAAATGCATCTAAAAGCTGTACAAGCTCTTCTCTTGTCTCGCAATGATTGATTCCATTACGAACCTCCGCATTGCCTCTTATGCCTTTCAGATACCATGCAGCGTGTTTTCTCATTTCTCTTACCGCTACATTTTCACCCTTTAAGTTAATCAAGCGGTCAAGATGCAGTTTGCATACCGCCATTTTTTCGCGTACTTGCGGCTCTTCTTTTAATTCACCTGTTTCAAGGTATTGAACCGTACGGTAAATCATCCACGGATTGCCTAATGCGGCACGGCCGATCATGACCCCGTCTACTCCTGTTTCATCAAGCATACGCTTAGCATCCTGCGGCGTCTTGACATCGCCGTTCCCGATAACCGGAATCGATACAGATTGTTTTACTTCTTTGATAATATCCCAGTTTGCAGTTCCTTCGTACATCTGCACTCTTGTACGGCCGTGAAGTGCAACTGCTTTTCCGCCCGCACGCTCGACAGCCTGTGCGTTTTTCACCGCGAAAATGTGGTCTTCATCCCAGCCCATTCTCATTTTCACTGTGACTGGTTTATCGACGGCATCCACTACTGCAGAAACCATTTCATAAATCTTATCGGGATCGAGAAGCCATTTTGCTCCCGCATCACATTTTGTAATCTTCGGCACTGGGCATCCCATGTTAATATCAATGATATCAGCAGTTGTGTTCTGGTCTACAAACTTCGCCGCTTCCACAAGGGTTTCCTTTTTTCCTCCGAAGATTTGAAGGCTGAGCGGTTTTTCACGTTCATCAATGTAAAGCATACCCATTGTTTTGGCATTGTTGTAAAGGATCGCTTTGTCACTGATCATTTCAGCGCAGACCAATCCGGCTCCGAATTCCTTTACAGTCAATCTGAATGCTGAGTTGCAGACACCAGCCATAGGGGCCAGCACAACCCGGTTTTTTAATTGAATATCACCGATTTTAAACATTTTTCCCCTCCTTTCATTTGTTATTATTTTCTGGCGGCGCTAATTCGTCCGCGCTTATATTTAAAACATCTGCTGCGCTTTGAATGATGGCAGCTGACGGCAATCGGTTTCCGCGTTCAATTTCGCCGAGAATAGAAACTGATATACCTAACGCTTTCGCAAATCCTTCTTGAGTATAACCTTTCAGCTTTCTGAATGCACGAATTCGTCTACCCCAGATTTCTGCTTCCATACTCTTACACCTTCTTGGTCGGTTTCCGCGCTTTTTGCCTCTTTTTCAACCCGCGTGCATATTTCCGCAAGCGGTGCGAGGACAAATAAACGCTCATACATTCTCGGATGCGGAACAATTAGTTGCTCTGTTTCAATATTTTCACGATTAAACAGTAAAATGTCAAGGTCTGCCGTCCGCGGACCCCATCTGACTTCTCTCGTCCTGCCCAATTCATTTTCTATATGCTGCGTGAGCTCAAGGAGCTGAAACGGATTCAGCGCCGTCTCGATTTCAACTGCCATATTTAAAAATTCATCTTGAGCTTCGTATCCGACTGGGTCTGTTTCGTAAATAGAAGACACTTTTGTGACTGTCACTGCCTCATGTTGATGCAGCATCGCCACCGCTCGCCGTAAATACGTTTCTCTATCTCCAATATTAGATCCAAGGGCTATATAAGCTGTATTGTTCATGATTTTTTTCTCGTGATTTCTATTGCTACTGATTTATAGTGGCCGGGAATTGGCGGATCTGGCTTAATCACTTTTACAGTACATTGCTGCACCTGATGAAATTTCTTCAGGACAGTGTCCGCAATACGTTCTGCCAGTGTTTCCACTAGTTTCACAGGCTCACCTTCAACGATATCTTTACATACGTGGTAAAGCTCGGCATAGTTAATGGTTTGGTCAAGGTCGTCTGTTTGTCCCGCTTTGCTTAAATCCAATTCTGCGGTTAAATCGACTTTAAAACGCTGTCCGAGCTTGTTCTCCTCTTTTAACACACCATGGTAGCCGTAAAACTCCATGCCTTCTACGTAAATTTTATCCATGATGCATCCCTCCCTTGTTCAGCATTGCATCCATCATTTTCGCCATTCTGGCTATTTGTTTTACATCATGGACCCTCACAATATCACAGCCTTTTTGAATGCCTAGACACACGGTTGCGCCTGTGCCCTCAGCCCGCTCCTCAGGCGGAAGATCCAGGACACGGCCGATAAATCTTTTCCGGGAGGTTGCAAGAAGAACCGGATAGCCAAGTCCGCTGAAAACTTCAAGCTTGTTCATGACTGCCAGATTATCGTGATAGTCCTTCGCAAAACCTATGCCGGGATCGAGGATAATGTTCTTTTCCTCTACACCTGCTTCAACAGCAATCTTTACACTTTCCATTAAGTCCGACAGCATATCCGGTATTAAATCGTTGTAGTTTCTCTCTTTGCGGTTATGCATGAGAACGATCGGAACATTGTGTTCAGCTGCAACAGAAGCCATTTTCGGGTCATACTTCGCTCCCCAAATATCATTGATGATCGAAGCGCCGGCTTTAACAGCTTCATCTGCGACAGAAGCCTTGTACGTATCTACAGAGATCGGCACTGCGAGCTCTTTTGTAATCCGCTCAATCACAGGAATTACTCTGGACATTTCTTCGTCCTCGGACACATATTCGGCGCCGGGTCTTGTCGACTCGCCTCCGATATCAATGATATGCGCACCGTCATCAATCATCTCTTTCGCGTGCAACAGGGCATTGTCCAGGCTGTCATATTTTCCGCCATCCGAGAAAGAGTCAGGCGTTACGTTTAAAATCCCCATCACCAGCGTCTTTTCTCGATATGATAATGCGCTGGGTTTGGTATGGATTACTTGTGTTTGGTCTATCGTTTGCTGGGCCATTCTCTTCCTCCCTGTCATGAATTCATGTTCTTTATTTCTTGGTGGTATAGCGTTTGTAAAGCGGAAGTTATTTCTCCGTTTCGGCCCGGATAGTTCACTTCTTCTATTTTAGAAAACGGAATGATCTCAAGAACCGAGTTGGTCATCCATGCTTCATCTGCCGTCAAAAGGGCTTCAAGCTGGTAGCGGCCTGTTTTGACATCCATCCCTATTTTCTTTGCGTTCTCCATGACAAAACGTCTCGTGACGCCGTCAAGAATTCCGGTATCAAGTGATGGTGTAAAGATAGTGCTGCCTTTTCTCCAGAAGACATTTGAAATGATGCCCTCTGCTACAGCGCAATCCTCTGTTAAAAAGATCCCTTCAAACCGCGGATCATTTCCGATCTCTCGTTTCGCATACATATTATTTAAATAGTGATGTGATTTTAACCGGAACGGCCCCTCCGGTGTGTTTCTCCGTATCGATAACACCTTTCCTTCCTTTTGCAAAGGAAGACTTTCTGGTTTTAGCTGGTTAACAAAACATAAAACAGTCGGGTTATCGTAAGTTTGAGCAGCGAAGCCTTTATCGCTGATGCCGGCTGATATGTTCAGCCTGACGCGGGCATTGCCGTCTTTGATATCATTTAGCCCGAGCAGCTTGTCCAGCATTTCAATCATCTCTTGCTTTGTCACAGTGTATTCGATTTGCAGATCCTTAAGTGCGCGTTCAAGCCGTTCTATATGCCAATCAAGCAGGAACGGCCGGCCTTCATAAAGCCTGAAGGTCTCAAACACACCGATCCCATATAAAAAACCATGGTCAAAAGGAGAAAGAACTGCATCTTTCTCCTCTATAAACCGGCCGTTTACATATATCATCACGCAATGACATCCTTGCGGTACGTTTCAATAAAATTTCTGAGCATTTCTTTTCCAAAGGAAGTCATAATAGACTCTGGATGAAATTGAACGCCTTCTATCGGAAGATCATTGTGCCGAATAGCCATGATTTCTCCTTCTTTCGTTTGTGCGGTTACTGTGAAACAGTTTGGCAGCGTATCAGGTTTTACGATCAGCGAGTGGTATCGTGTCGCCACAAGCGGGTTTTGCAAACCTTTAAAGATCGTCTTGCCGTCATGCTCGATTTCTGAGGTTTTTCCATGCATCAGCCGCTCTGCTCTGACCACGTCTCCGACAAACACCTGTGCGATAGACTGATGTCCGAGACACACGCCAAAAACGGGAATTTTGCCTGCGAAGTATTTAATTGCTTCAAGGCTGATTCCAGCTTCATCAGGACTGCACGGTCCGGGTGAAATCATTAAGAAATCCGGTGACAGCTCTTCAATTTGCTCTATTGTGATATCGTCATTGCGTTTTACAATCAGCTCTTCTCCAAGCTCGCCCAAATACTGTACTAAGTTGTACGTGAAAGAATCATAGTTATCAATCATTAAAATCATTTCTCCGCTCACCTCATCTAATTTTTGTCTCTACTTCGCTCAGCTCTAACGCCTTTTGCATCGCAAAAGCTTTTTTGAATGATTCTCTGTATTCATGCTTAGGAACAGAATCAATCACAACTCCTGCCCCGGATTGCATAAACGCCTGCCCTCCGGCTGCATAAATGGTTCGGATCACGATATTAAACTGAAGATCCTGATTATACCCAAACCATCCTATAGATCCAGTATAAAGCCCACGGCGTGTCGGCTCAAGTTCTTCTATAATTTCCATTGTCCTTACTTTAGGAGCACCTGTAATCGTTCCTCCTGGAAATACAGCATGAATAATATCTACAGCGTCGTATCCATCCTGCAGTTCACCTTGGACATTAGACACAATGTGCATGACGTGGGAGTATTTTTCAATTGCCATGAATTCATTAACCCGCACTGATCCGTAACGGGAAACTCTGCCCAGATCATTTCGTTCTAGATCAACTAGCATGACATGCTCAGCGCGTTCTTTTTCATTATGGATTAATTCATTTGCGAGCGTTTCGTCTTCCTCATCCGTTTTTCCTCTGGAACGAGTGCCAGCAATCGGTCTAGTCTCTAATAGTTTGCCCTTTTTGCTGACAAGAAGTTCAGGAGATCCGCAAATAATTTGGAAATCTGGTGTTTCTAAATATGCCATATATGGAGAAGGATTCACTTCTCTCAGCTTTTTGTAGATCTCATACGGGTGAGCAGACAGCGACTGCGACTGCCTGATCGATAGATTGACTTGAAAAACATCTCCGCTGGCAATGTATTGCTTGATTTTCTCTACAGCCTGAGAAAAGCCTTCTTCAGTAAAAGGCGCTGCAAAGGAACCGTCAGCTGTATATGTCATCTCTTGTAACGGCTCACCGGGAAGCTCAGACAGCCACATATGTTCGAGCTGGGACAGCTTTTCGTCCGCTGATTCGTTCTCATCATTCACATGAGTGACCAGCCAAAGAGCCTGTTCTTCATGGTCATAGACGGCTATATCATCAAAGACAAGAAAATAGATATCAGGTGTCTCCAGGTCATCTAATGAGAGCATTTTAAAATTTTCAATGTAGCGTGCGTAATCATAGCTAAGAAAGCCGATTGCTCCCCCTTGAAAATCAGGCAGTTCTTCATCCGTTTCTGTTTCCAGCGTTTTAAACCAACTGTGGAAAGCACGTAATGGGTCACCCTCTTTAAACAGTGTCTCATCCCCATGCTTAATGGTTGTAATTCCGTCTTTTCCCTTGACAGCCGCAATTGGATCAAGACCGGCTATACTGTATCTGCCGCCTCTTGCACTTTCAAGAAGCACGTGCTGTTTTCTGGATTGTGAAAGTTTCTCATATTGTTGCAAGAATGAATCTTTTTGAAAAGGTACTTTTCTGCCTGCCGGTCTGCGTTGTGCCATTTATATCATTCCTCTGTTTTCTTTTTCTGCTTTTTTTATTGTAAAGCAATATCATGAGTGAAAAAAGTGAATTTCTCTTCCAAGGATAAGATTCGTCGCGCACACGGCATATTTGATGCTCAAATAAAAAAACTCCCGGGCACCGGGAGTTTTTTCGAGCTTTTTAATCGAATTGATACAGCGGCGTACTCAAATAACGTTCGCCGTTACTCGGAATGATAGCTAATACTTTTTTGCCCTTTCCGAGTTTTTTCGCTACTTGAATAGCAGCATAAATGGCCGCACCTGATGAGATGCCTCCGAGAATTCCTTCTTCACGTGCAGCTCTGCGTGCATATTCAAATGCTTCTTCATTCTTCACAGGGAAAATTTCATCGTATACTTCAGTGTTTAAGATGTCGGGCACAAAGCCAGCTCCGATTCCCTGAATTTTGTGAGGGCCTGGTTTTCCACCTGAAAGCACTGGGGAATCTGACGGTTCAACAGCGTAGATTTTGACGGAGGGATATGCTTCCTTCAGGACTTCACCCGCTCCTGTAATCGTTCCGCCTGTTCCGATTCCGGCTACAAATGCATCAAGCTGGTCATCACCGAATTGCTCAACGATTTCTTTACCTGTTGTTTGGCGATGGATTTCAGGGTTCGATGGATTGTTAAACTGCTGCGGCACGAAGTATCCGTGTTTTTCAGCAAGCTCTTCCGCTTTCTTAATGGCGCCTTTCATGCCTTCCGCACCCGGAGTCAGCACAAGCTCAGCACCATATGCGCGCAGAAGGTTGCGGCGCTCCATGCTCATTGTGTCAGGCATAACCAAAATCGCTTTTAAACCTTTAGCCGCAGCAACCATTGCAAGCCCGATTCCTGTATTTCCGCTTGTCGGTTCAATGATTGTATCGCCAGCTTTTAATTTCCCTTCTTTTTCAGCCGCTTCAATCATCGCTAAACCGATACGGTCTTTTACACTGCTTCCAGGGTTCATGTATTCAAGCTTCAAATATACATCCGCACTGTTTTCATCAACAAGGCGATTTAATTTAACGATTGGCGTATTCCCAATTAATTCAGTAATGGAGTTTGCTACACGTACCATTCTCGACACCTCAATTTCCGACTATTTGTATTGGTATTATGTATATAATCTATCAATTTCAAAATTTTTTGTCAATCATTTAGTACTTTTTTCCCCATAGAACCAAGACACGTCAGCCTCTTTCCAAAGTGATTTTACAGTTGCTTTATCACCTAACTGATCCATTGCGATCTGGCGTTTAATCTGATTCTTCACTTCATCATATGAGAACGTTCTCGCATTTAACTTTTCTTTCAGTTGTATAATTGCATAACCGTTGTTTACCTTTATCGGTTCGTTTGACCATTCATCTTGTTTTAGTGTCTTTGCTTCTTCAATGTATGATGACGGAATGTTGTCTGATGCCTCGGTGACAAACCCTAAATCTCCCCCGTACGGTGACGTATACCTGTCTGTGGACCGTTCCGCCGCAACAGCTTCAAAGCTCGAGCCGCCTTCAAGCTCTTTTAAAACTTGTTTGGCTTCCTCTTCATCCTTTACAACAATATGCCGAATACGATACGAATCATCAAACTGATACAGTTCTTTATTTTGATTATAAAATGATTTCATTTCTGTCTTTGAAATATCAATATCCTTTGTTAATAATTCCTCAAGAAGAATATTATAGCGAATTTGGTCTTTCCACTCTTTTTCAGTTGTATGCTCGTCTTCGTAAAATGAATTATTCACCGCCTTAATCAGCAGAAATTCCCGATCAATTTCGCTTTTAGATACTTTGAGATTGTTCTTTTTGGCAAGCTGCTCTACCACTCGAACATTGATCATATCTTCAAGTGTTGATTTTCCGTATTCATCTTCCATTTCCTTCAGCCATTCTTCTCTTGTGACGCTTTTGCCTCCAATAGTAGCAATGGACTCGTTGGACGGAGAAGCACTGGCTTGAGATTTCGTCAGTGTATATGCCACTGCGATACAGCATACTAGCAGCGCGCCCCAAATGATTGTCCAGATTGTTCTTGATTTCAAATTTACTGTCAGCCCCTTTTCTTAAATTCAAAAAACCCGCTAAAGAGCTTAGCGGGTCGTTTGGTCTCGAAGCTCCTCCAGCTCTTCTTTTGTAAATAAGTACTTTTCATTACAAAAATGGCATACTGCTTCGGCTTGTCCATCTTCTTCTATCATATCTTGAATTTCTTTTTTGCCTAGTCCTAAAACGGCTGTTTCAAAACGCTCTTTTGAACAAGGGCAATGGAATTTAACAGGCATGGTTTCCAAAATCTCAGGCTTTTCTCCTAAGACTTCTTCTAAAATCTCTTCCGGTGTAAGCCCTTTTTGAATCAGTTTAGAAATAGGTTCTACTACAGATAAACGCTGTTCAATTTTTGTAATGGTTTCATCATCTGTTCCCGGAAGGAGCTGAAGAATGAAACCTCCTGCCGCCAAAATGGTGTTGTCTGGGTTAACAAGCACACCGACACCTACAGAAGAAGGAACCTGCTCCGATGATACAAGATAGTACGTAAAATCTTCCCCCAGTTCTCCGGAAACGATTTCTACTTGCCCTGTGAAGAACTCGCGCAGCCCTAAATCTTTTACAACACTTAATGTTCCATCTGTTCCAACAGCTCGTCTGACATCCAGCTTGCCGTGTTCATTCAAGTCAAAATGAACATGCGGGTTTGAGACATATGCCCTGACTTCCCCTTTAGCATTCGCATCAGCAACAATCGCGCCGATTGGCCCGCCGCCTTCCACTTTCACTGTCAGCTTATCATCACCTTTCAGCATAGAACCAAGCATTAGTGAAGCTGTCATTGTACGGCCTAGTGCAGCGGATGCTGTCGGCCATGTATCATGCCTTCTCTGTCCTTCATTCACCATATCAGTCGTTTTTGCAGCATATGCGCGAACTTTTCCGTCATACGCCAGCACTTTTACTAAATAATCCATTGCAAAACCTCCTATACACTTCCCACGCGGTTTCGTTCATAAATCAATTCCAGCCCTTTTAGGGTTAAGAATGGATCAACGATGTCTATACAATCTGATTCGTTTGCGATTAATGGCGCAAGACCGCCTGTCGCAATGACTTTCGGTTCTTGTTTTGCCTGCCATTTCATGCGTTTTACGATTCCTTCCACTTGGCCGACATAGCCAAATAAAATTCCTGATTGCATCGCGCTTACAGTGCTTTTTCCGATAATATTGTCAGGCCGGGCGATTTCAATACGCGGAAGCTTTGCCGCACGCGAGTACAGCGCCTCAGTCGAAATTGTAATTCCAGGCGCAATCGCTCCGCCCATATATTGTTTGTTTTCATCGATATAACAGTACGTTGTGGCTGTACCGAAATCAACAACAATCAAAGGATTGCCGTACAAGTGAATGGCCGCAACAGCATTTACGATTCTGTCAGCGCCTACTTCTTTCGGATTGTCGTACTTTATATTTAAACCGGTTTTCATACCGGGACCGACAATTTGCGGTTCGATATGAAAGTATTTTGTGCACATTCTCTCTAACGCAAACATGATTGGCGGCACAACTGAAGAAATAATAATGCCTTCTATTTGTTCAAACATGAGACCTGAATGATCAAATAAAGAGCGCAGAATCATCCCAAACTCATCTTCTGTTTTATGCCTGCTTGTTTCTATACGCCAGTGATATTCTAATTCACCATCATGATATACACCAAGTACAGTATTGGTGTTCCCCACATCAATAACAAGTAACAACCTCTATCACCACTTTTGAATAGTTTCTCTATCATTACTTTTACAAACATTCTACAATACCATACACGATCGGCGGCTCATTTGTAAACAAATCGATACCATAATTGGATGATTGAAAAGGCGGCAGCAGAGGCGGGATTCACATAAAAAAACTGCCAGCGTCAGCCGGCAGTTTTTATCAGAAAGCGTTACTCTTTCGTATCGTCTTTCTTTTCGTCTTCTGTTTTTGACAGAATGTTTACTTTGACATCATCGTTCTTCTCATCATCAGAGAACTTACGCTCAGGCAATGTTCCGTGATCGACAAGGTGTTTGATTTGTTCAGCATCCAGTGTTTCAACTTCCAGAAGCGTCTGAGCAATCAATTCAAGCTTGTCACGATTTTCTGTCAGGATTGTTTTCGCACGCTCGTAACACTCTTTGATAATGCGCTGAATTTCCTGATCAATTTCGTAGGCAATTTGATCACTGTAGTTTTGTTCGTTGTTGAAATCACGGCCTAAGAATACCTGGCCACCCTGAGACTGTCCAAATTGCAGCGGTCCCAGTTTTTCTGACATACCGAATTCTGTAACCATTCGTCTTGCAATATTTGTCGCACGCTGGAAGTCATTGTGCGCTCCTGTGCTGACTTCACCAAAGATAATTTCTTCAGCAACACGTCCGCCCAAGAGACCGACAATTTTATCAAGCAGCTCCGGCTTTGTCTGGAAGTAACGGTCTTCTCTTGGTAGCATAACTGCATAACCGCCAGCCTGGCCCCGAGGAACAATCGTTACTTTATGAACCATATCAGCCTCATCTAAAACGAGTCCGATAACGGTGTGTCCGCCTTCGTGATATGCCACGATATTGCGTTCTTTCTTGGAGATGACGCGGCTTTTCTTAGCTGGTCCGGCAATAACACGGTCCGTAGCTTCATCAATGTCGCGAGCATCGATTTTTTTCTTGTTTTGACGAGCCGCCACAAGAGCAGCTTCATTCAATAGGTTTTCTAAGTCAGCGCCTGAGAAACCAGGTGTTCTCATGGCAATCGATTTCAGGTTTACCGTTTCATCCAGCGGTTTGTTTCTCGCATGGACTTTCAATACAGCTTCACGTCCAATTACATCTGGGCGGTCCACTGTGATTTGACGGTCAAAACGTCCCGGACGAAGTAAGGCTGGGTCCAAGATGTCCGCACGGTTCGTTGCGGCAATGATGATAATTCCTTCATTGGCACTGAATCCGTCCATTTCAACAAGCAATTGGTTGAGCGTCTGTTCACGTTCATCGTGTCCTCCGCCGAGACCCGCTCCACGCTGGCGTCCGACTGCGTCAATTTCATCAATGAAGATCAAACACGGCGCATTCTTTTTCGCGTTTTCGAACAAGTCACGCACACGGGAAGCACCGACACCTACAAACATTTCAACGAAATCAGATCCGCTGATGCTGAAGAAAGGTACACCGGCTTCACCGGCTGATGCTCTTGCAAGAAGTGTTTTACCGGTACCCGGAGGTCCGACTAAAAGCACACCTTTAGGGATTCTTGCGCCAAGCTCGGCAAACTTGCGGGGATCTTTCAGAAATTCAACAACTTCCACAAGTTCTTGTTTCTCCTCGTCTGCCCCTGCAACGTCTTTAAATTTGACGCGTTTCTTTTCCTCTGTATATAGCTTCGCCTTACTCTTACCAAAGTTCATGACACGGCTGCCGCCGCCTTGAGCTTGATTGAGCAGGAAGAAGAACAGAATAAAGATAATGACAAATGGGATGATGGTCGTCAGGAACGTCACCCATCCGCTTGTTTCTTGAGCGGGATCAACCTTTACATCTGTCTTTTTTATAGCATTAAAGATCTGGTCTGCTCCCTTTCCTTCAGGAACATGAGTCAAAAAGTACTGATCCTTGTCGTAATTTTTCAGCTGTCCTTTTACCTCATAAACACCTCTGACAGGCTGAACCGACACGCTATCAACTTTCCCGTCATCCAGGTTTTTGATGAACGTGCTGTACGACATATTTTCTGTTTTCGGATTTGAGGTCTGGAAGTAGCTCACAACCCCGATTACTACTAATAAAATAAGTAAATAAAAAATGGTATTACGGAAGACCCGATTCATTCCTTACCTCCTCCCACAGTAAGCACAACTATGTTCAATAGTACCATAGAAAATCATTCCAATACAACCAATAACCATCTCGGAAGCAGGCTGCCGATCAGCTTTCATAAACTGCCGGTTTTAACACTCCGATATAAGGCAGATTGCGATAGCGCTCAGCATAATCAAGTCCGTAGCCCACTACAAACGCGTCAGGAACTTTAAAGCCGACGAAGTCTGCTTTAATGTCCGCTTTTCTTCCGCTTGGTTTATCCAAAAGGGTAACAATCTTAATTGATTTTGCTTTACGGTATCGGAAGAGCTCTACTAGATAACTTAAGGTTAACCCACTGTCGATGATATCTTCAATAATTAAGATGTCCCGGCCCTCTACAGATGTATCCAAATCTTTAATGATTTTTACTTCTCCAGATGAAACCGTAGATTTTCCGTAGCTTGATACATCCATGAAATCCATTTCCAAATATGTATCAATATGCTTGATAAGATCCGCCATAAAAGGAAGAGCTCCTTTTAACACACCGATTGCCAACGGAAATTTATCTTGATACTCACTTGTTAAGTCTGCACCTAACTCTTTTACTTTCTCTTGTATCTCTTCCTCTGAGATCAGAACTGTTTCAATATCATGTTTCATCATGATTATGCTTGCCCCCTACACTTTTCATGCTGTCTATATTGTAATACAATGCGGTCACTGTTTGGAATCACAAGATCTTCAAAAATGGATTTTTTCAAGCCCGGTATCCAGATAATTTCACCGCTTGCATCCGTCACAACCGGCCAGTTGTCTCTTTCTTGCAGAGGCAATTTCTTATCAATAAATATATCCTTTACCTTTTTCGAGCCATTCATCCCTTTTAGTTTTATCCGATCGCCGGCTTTTCTTGTCCGGATCATCAAGGGAAATCTCACCTTATCTTGACTTGTAATAAAAACAGAATTCCCATGTCCTTCAAGAGGTTCCGCGTTATGCTTTGCCTCTATCAGAAATCCGTTTGGGAGCACTGCCGTCTCATCGGCAGCTCCGCTTATTTGATATTCAAAGGGAACCTTTTTGCACTGCCATTGTTCAAATGTAAACAAACATGTCTGATATGATTTGACCACCTTCAGTCCTTTCGGAAAGTCCAGTACTCCTGAAGGACCGCCCTTATCCGCCCAATCCAAAAACTGCTGAATATGATGAGCTGAAAAGGATGATGGAACGTTTTCATAAAGATAGTTTAATATTAGTTGAACTCCTCTTCTTTGTAAAGGCATCGGGAGGGCAAGCAATTGAGAGGAATTGATTTCAACTGATATTTTAGACTGGCTTGTGATTACTTTATTCATTTCTTCTTTCGTTAATGACTGTAAGAATTGCTCATCTTCAGTCAGCGCTTCGCTTACTTTCTGAAACCTTTTATGCACATCCGGTGATTCCTGTTTCAAAAAAGGGAGCACTGCTTTTCTGAATCTGTTTCTAGTGTAATCATCTTTGGCATTGCTTTCGTCCGTCCGGTAGCTCAAAGCGTTTTCATGGCAATAATGAAGAATCTCTTCTTTTGTAATGGCTAGAAATGGTCTGATCATCTGTCCCGTTTCAAACCGTCTTACCGGCTGCATGCCGGCAAGTCCAGCTCCGAGTGTGCCTTTGGCCAGTCTCATAAGCATTGTTTCAACCTGATCATCTCCATGATGAGCAAGTGCAAGATAATCCGCTTGATGCTTGGACATCACTTCCTTAAAAAACTGATATCGGCAATCACGGGCAGCTGCCTGCTTGTTGAGTCCGTTTTTCTCAGCATACGCAGTTACATTGATTTGAGCCGTTTCACATTTGATGTGTTCAGCCTCACAATACGCTTGGACAAAACGCATGTCTTCCTCAGATTGCGCCCCTCTGAACCGGTGGTCTACGTGAGCCGCAATCACATTGGCTGAACGGCCGTATAACGCATGAAGCGCGTGAAGGAGAGCCATCGAATCCGGACCGCCGGAAACGCCTACAATAATTGTCGCCCCTTTTAACGTAAGATTGTGTTTGATAAAAAAATCTTTGACACTGTTCACAATGTCCTCCTCACAATGAGCAGGTATTTTAAAGATATTCATATCCTATCACTTTCAATCCTTCCAAGCAAAGAAGAAGCATGGGTATTGCAGATTGCGGCTGTCAAATAAGGAAAAAGATAATGTAAGCGAAATAAAGCGCCAAAACACTGATTACGATAAGAGCGGTTTCGAATAACCCTCCGGACTTAGCGCCCTTCTTTTTAGGTGCATATCTCGTCTGTGTTACTTTACTCTGGCGCATGTTTTGCTGTCTTTGTCTTGAGATAGATTGCGCCGAAGTTGGCGTTTTTCCAGCCTGTTTTCTTTGCGCTGCCTTTTGCCCTGCTGCGAGCATCTCTCTTTTCATCTCGTCAGCGGAATCATAATGGCCATTTAAAGCAGAAATAAGCACTTTTTTATACTTTTGCAGCACCGGACTGCCCTCGATTAAAGATCGCAGCTGTTCCTTTGGCTGGCTTGTTTTTTTGAATTCCTTTTTATGTACACAGTTGATCATAATCATAGCAACCGCAAACAAGTCATAAGAGGGCTCTGCTTTTCTTGTCCCATACCCCCAATATCCTCTGTCGTAAAACTCGGTATACTCTTTTATCGCTCGGCCCTCCTTGGTTGTTCCGCCTACATCTACGCAGCGGATTCTGGCCGGCGGTCCGGTGACAATCAGATTATCCGGCTTAAGGTCGCCGAATATCCACCCTTGCTGATGAAGCACGGATAAGCTGGTTAACAGCTGAATCATCAAGACCGGAATCCATTCTGCTCCTTTGTCACTGACAAACTGTAAAAGCAGCGGGCCTTTTATGTATTCCATTGCATAAAATGAAACCTTTGTATTAGCACTGGGAATAAAGGCATCATCAGTGTCAAAAAAAGAAGGCCCCATCGTTACGGACTGGGCCTTTGAAAAAGATTTTAAGACATTCACTTCAGAAGTAATAGACAGGCTGTCATCACTTACCTTTAAGGCAACATGTCCATCTGATGCTTCTGCCAAATACACAATTCCATTGGCCCCTTTTCCAAGCTGTTTACGCAGTGTGTAAGTATTTCCATTCCACTTGCCCTTTACTCTCGTTCCCGGCTTGAGGCTACATGCCAAACTCGTCAAAGTGTCGTTCATCATCTGCCAGCATGCTCCTTCTTGAGCGGATTTTTTCGAATTGCTGTGTCGCTTCACGAATCGCCGGACCTGTCGGCGTGATGCCGCCTGTCGATAGCTTCGCAAAGAGTGTGGAAAGAGATTGCAGCTTCGGTGTCCAATTTAGCACAAGCTCGACCTCTTGTTTTTTCCCGGGAAATATACACATCGCAAATTCGTTATTCCCTATTCGGGAGTTAAGACTCACGGACAAGTCAATCAGTGCTTCTTTCACTGTAGGCAGCTTTGGCGCCATACTAGCGCTTGTATCAACGAGAACCAAAACCTGAAGATGCACCGTTTCTCCCAGTTCATCTACCACTTCCATGACTTCGCCGCGTTTTTCCGGAGAAAGCTCCTCCATTTCCACATTCTTTCCCAGGATTTGCTTCAGTTCTTGATTCACCACCCCTTGCAGGGTTTGCGTCATTGCTTTTTTCGTTACCATTTGAACCGTTTGCGAAAGCTGTGATGCGTAAACGACCTGATGCACGCCGCCTCCAGCAAGCGCAATCCCTTCGACTTCTTTCATAGCCTCGTGGTCAATTTTGTTTTCTTCCATTATACCTATGACATTTACTGTAATCCCTTGCTCTTTAGCAAAAGCAGCCATAGCAAGCGGGTCTTCACCATGATTTGAGCAGCCATCCGTTATCAGCAGAATTTGATTCAAACGTCCGTTGTTCACATTCATTCCTCCTGGAGAATACGATGATTCTCAGATTCATATAGTTCCATCTTCGCCAGAAGAAAATTGATTTATACGGAAGCGTTATGAAATTTCTTGTTTGCTTTGAAAGATAGCCGGAACGGGAATAGACGCCCACTTTGGTGTATTGTGATCAATTCGGACGACAACAACCGTCATATCATCATCAATTTGGCCTGATCTTGTGCGAATCACTTCCTCCATGAGTAAGTCAGCAATTTCCTGCGGATCATCTGTTTTTAACCCTTTCATTTTGCGCTTCATCCATAAATCATGATTTTCCACGTGTTTAGGGCCTTCGAAAATACCGTCACTCATCATGATCAGGAGGTCTCCCGCCTTCAGCTGCTCGCTCACAACCTCAACGTCGAATTCGTTAATAATGCCGATTGGCAGATTGCTCGCTTGGACTTTCATCACCTGCTCACCCCGTTTGATAAAGCTCGGTGTTGATCCAACCTTTAAAAACTTACAGCTCGCATCCTGAAGGTCGATAATAGAAAGATCGAGCGTGGAATATATTTCATCGGTTGTCCGCAGAGACAGTATGCTGTTGATCGTTTTGATCGCTATTTTTTCATCAATTCCTGATTCAAGGATCTTTTCAAGAAGTTTTATCGTTTCATTGCTTTCAAAGTGAGCCCTCGCGCCATTGCCCATGCCGTCGCTGATAGCAGCTGCATATTTTCTTGCGCCTAGCTCCATCATGCTGTAGCTGTCGCCGGAGACAAGGCCGCCGCCCTTCGCCGCATGAGCCGCACCCGTAGACACTCTGTACGATTTTGTTGATCCAAACGCGACATGGCTGTATCCATTTGGATGCGGAGAATGCTGCTCGGCTTTCACAAGAACTTGCTCTTCCAAAATGTCAGAAAGCATAGGTGCTATGATTTTTTCACTTTCTCCATGCCCGCTGAATGGGATTGTCATTTCAATATCAATGTTTCCCTGTTCAAGGCTGTAAATCTCCACCTGCTGAATCTCTATTCCAAAATGCTGAAGAGCCTCAATAATTTGTTCTTCTTGGATAAAGTGCTGCTCCCTCTCCCTTTTTATTTCCCGAGAAAAGTCTGCCATGACCTCTGAAACACCCAAGAGCTGTTCAGCTACAAGCCGCCTGCTGTCCTGCACTTTTTTCTTAAGGGTTAAATGCGCATGATGATAGGCAAGTTCATCCTCTATCAACTCTTCAACCTGACGCGATTTAGAGCAATACTGGTGAAACTCTTTTTTCAGCCTTCTGTTTGAAGCATACTCTTTTTCCTCTGTTTCAAGCATAACTTGTTTCATTAAATCATATGTTTTATCAAAGTTCTGAACCCAGCACCTGTTTTTCTTGTAGCACGTTTGACAGGAATGCTCTGTAATTTTGCTTAAAAACAGATCGACCTCGCTGTCATCTGTTTGTTCGTCAGACGCTTGATAAAAGGTTGCAAAGCTTTCTGACAATGCATGAAATACATTGGAGAACTGATCCACCTTTTGAGCAGTGACATCTCTGATTTTTCTCGCGTATTGCTGCTGCTCCTGAAGATGTTCCACAGTGCCCGGAATATATCTCGCCACTTTTCTTGTAATGGACTGAGGCGTAAGCAGAAACAGGCCAACTGCTATCAATGACTCATAGAGCGTTGTCATCAGACCGGCAGAGCCTTCTCCATATAAAGAAATAAGAAGCGATCCGATAATCAGCCCGATTGCCGCACCCGCTTTTTTTCCTTCTTTCAGCAAACCGCCTAATAAGCCCGAAAAAGCGAGCAGACTCATTTGATAAAGATTACCGATATTGGCTAAGCCGAGAATCAGGCCTGTCACGACACCCACTGTACAGCCGATGCTTGCACCGCCGATGAAGGAAAAGCTTAATACAACATAACGGGCCAGAATATGTTCTGCCTGCATCCCTTGATAGGACAAACCTGCAAGTCCAGTCAGCACCGAAGCAATCAGAATCATAAAGCAAATGATTTCTTCTATTTTTAAGGATTGTTTTACTTTCTTCACTGTAAAAATCGGAAGGCTTTGGAGGAAAATCAGCGTTAAAATAAAGGACAGCCCCGCTTCTACAACAGCCATCACATAATCATAGGTTGTAAACGCGCCATTCTGAGCGTAAACAAAACCCGCTCTTGCCGCCGCCATGGAGAAGAACACGACAACCGGAAGGGCTTTCACACGATCATCTGTGATGAAGGATGCTACTTTAGAAAACACGAAGAATGCAAGCAACGCCGCTAATATGAGTAATGAGTGCTTCGGAGAAATTGTCATTGCACCTGCAAGCACAGCCAGCACTGCATACAGCGCCTTGTCTCTTCTGATCAGAAGCATTGCCCCAAAGAAAGGAAGGGCGAAAGGAAGGACCTCGGATAATATGAAAGCTCGTCCAAGCAAAAACCCGATGACGACATAAATGAATCCTTTATAGAAAAACAGTGAATGCAAATGATGAGTCACCAGCTTCGCTCCCCTGTTAAAAAACGATTGGAGTTTTTCAAAAGCTTGTCCCGCCATTGGCCCGTTCACTCTTCTTTCTGCTTTTTCCATTTCTCTCATCTCCCACCTGTTATATTCGTTGCCTGTCATTATAGCGAAAGCACAGATAGGATTTTGTCAAAAGAAGGTAAGTATACCAAAGAAGTCTTCGACGGTTTCTGCCCTGAAATTCGTTTATGCGGAGAATTTCCAGAAAGATGTCTAAAAATGAAAAAATCGGCTTCTGTAACAGAAACCGATTTTTCAGTATGACCCGTACGGGATTCGAACCCGTGTTACCGCCGTGAAAGGGCGGTGTCTTAACCGCTTGACCAACGGGCCTAACAAATATGGTAGCGGCGGAGGGGATCGAACCCCCGACCTCACGGGTATGAACCGTACGCTCTAGCCAGCTGAGCTACACCGCCATATTGTTTTGTGCTTCTAAGCACAAGTTATATAATACAAAGGTTTGTCCTTTTCGTCAACAGAAACTTTAATGTTATAATTTTCTGACTCTTGCCTTGAGAGAGCATATAAAAAAAGCACCCGTTGGGACGAACGGATGCTTCATTTATTTATAGAAAGCAGCAAGTTATCCTCTTCTTGCTCCGCGCCCTCCACGTTTTGATTCCGTATTGCGTTTTAAAGATGACAAGCGATCTTCGCTATCTTTTAAAAACTTGTTCATTTTCTGTTCAAAAGATTCTTTCGGACGGAAATCATTTCTAGGTCTGGCTTGCGGACGGTCTTTAGCTTTTTTAATAGATAAACCAATTTTCCCGTCTTTTTCAACGTTGATGACTTTCACTTCAACTTGGTCGCCGACTTTTAAGTGATCATTAATGTCTTTAACATAATTATCGGCTACCTCACTGATATGAACGAGACCGGTTGAGCCTCCAGGCAATTCAACAAATGCTCCAAAATTTGTAATACCTGTAATTTTCCCTTGCAACTTGCTGCCCACTTCAATCGACATAAAAAAAGTGCTCCTCCTTAGGCTTATAAAAAGATCGTTTGCTTAATTATACCTAAATAAAAATTTAAGTGTCAACAAGGCTACTTGTTCTTCTTCTCCACATTAAAGATTATTTCACCGTCTCCAGACATGAATAAGTCTCTTCTGGCAAGCTCTGTGACGTAATCTTCATCTTTTAATTTGGATATTTCTTCTTTTAAATCCGTTTGCTTTGTCTTTAAATTCTTCAGTTCTTTTTCAAGCTGTTCTTTCTTTTCTTCTTTTGCGCTAAGGGAAGATGTTTGGCTCCATACAGAGCTTGCCAGTACAATTGCCGTCAGAAATACGAGAGCGCCGAATACAGTCAACCGTCTGTACAGCCCTTTTCTTCTTCTTTTCTTCAGCTGATTTTGCCGCTCTACTTTTTCTTTATAGTCGTTTTGTATTTCAGTTATCGTTCGTTCCCTGGAAAAATTCAAATCAGACGGTCCTCCTTTCATCTCTTCAAAAAACGTGTAATGGTCGTTCTTATGGTTACCAATAGTTTCTTCTTCTTTTTTAGAAATCCTGCACCTTTTTGAAAATATCGTCTGAAAGTTAGACGCAGTTTTTCAGGAAGAAGTTTCATACATTGTTTAACGATAAAGCGGATCGGAAAACACAGAACCATGACTATTTTATAAAGACATAACAAGAGAAAACCGATCAGGCGGTATGTTCTCTGAAAGAGAAACGTGACCAGCCAGATGATGACTCCGCATGTCCACACAATAGGACGAAATAACACGTGCTGAATGAGCTTTTTTAAGAATTGATAAACAGAAACAACAAGATAAATGACGAATTTCAGTATTTTTATATAGATTCGTTTGCAAAGGCTTTGATACGTCGCAACGCCCAGCAGAACCGCCAAAAAAATGTACAGCCTGAATTCTCCCTCATTTACATGAAGCAAGACATAAAAGAAGAGCAGCCCCTGCAAAATCCAGAAAAGAATATCATGAATAAATAAAAGCCACCTGGCTGTTCTGGCACGAATGACAAAGAGCCTGTACGTATCAAGCGACGCGCCAAGCCAGAGGCCCATACCGGACATCGCCAGCATTGTATAGAATTGTGTCGTCAGCGTCATTTAAACAACTTGCTAAAAAACCCTTTAGCTTTATCCCCTTGTTGCTCGTCTAAATACACTAAATCAAATACCCTGCCTTTGATCGAAACAATCCCTTTTTCTACATCAAGATTTTTCATTTGAAGGTTTTCGCCTCTGACTGAGAGCATTCCCATCACTGTTTCCAGCAGGAATTCTTCGTTATCAAAGCTTTCAACTTGCTTAACCCCAGAAATATCTAAATGTTTCCGGCCTTTCATTGTCACATCGTGCTGTTCCGGAACAGAAGAAGAACCTTTTTGTTCATAATATGAATTCATCTATTCAGCCCCCATATCCTCGATACTTTTAGCATTATTACTGCATTGTATGAGGCGGGGGATTCTTTTAGAACAAGCCTATTCGCCGAGTTTTTCTTCCTTTAGCACCGTATACATATTTGCGGCTTCTTCTTTTTTCGTCGTGTCTTTGAGCTCATTCACTTGTACCGTTACAAGCTTTTGGCCGAAGCGGACCGTTAATTCATCTCCAGGTTTTACGTCTGAGCTTGCTTTAGCCTGATTTCCGTTAATGGAGATTCTGCCTTGATCAGCTACTTCCTTCGCTAGTGTACGTCGTTTAATCAGCCGTGATACTTTTAAAAATTTATCTAATCTCATATTATGATCTCCTCTCAGTTTCTTTTGCTTCATTCCACAGGTTGTCCATGTCCTCAAGAGACATATTAGCCAGCTCGATTCCCTTTTCCTTCGCTGTTTGCTCAATATAAGAGAAACGTCTCCGGAATTTATCGTTTGTCATCGCCAATGCTTCCTCCGGTTCTATTTTGTAGAAGCGGGCTACATTTACCAAGGCGAAGAGAACGTCGCCAAATTCGGCCTTGAGATTGTGTTCATGAGGGTCTTCAGAAACCTCCGAAGAAAATTCCTCCATCTCCTCATTCACCTTTTCCCAAATATCACTCACATCTTCCCAGTCAAAACCGACTTTTGCCGCTTTTTTCTGAAGTTTAGCAGCTTTAGAAAGAGCAGGAAGGGTTTTCGGGACGTTGTCTAACAAGGATTCTTCAGATGTATGTTTTTCGGCTTTTTTAATATCTTCCCAATTTGCCAAAACATCGTTTTCATCCTGAACCTTAACATCTTTAAACACATGGGGATGTCTTCGGACCATTTTTTCACTGATCCCTTTAATCACATCATCTATTGTGAAATAACCATCATCTTCACCGATTTGCGCGTGAAGCAGGACCTGAAGCAAAACGTCGCCAAGCTCTTCGATCATATGGTCTGTGTCTTCTTCGTCAATTGCTTCGAGAAGTTCATAACACTCTTCAATCATGTATTGTTTTAATGACTGATGAGTCTGCTTTTTATCCCACGGACAGCCGTTAGGCCCGCGAAGCTCTCTGATGATGCGCCGAAACGCGGAGAACTCCCGGTACAGCAGCTTCTCTTCTTTAATCGGCGGAATATACACACTTGTTAAGTTATTCATGGCGACATTACGGTCCAATTCAAATAAAGGCACTCTCCGGATTTCCTCATCGCGGCTTCCGGCTGCCGTTACAATTACAACTTCATAATCATCCGGCAGCTTCTCCATTAATGTCAGCTTCACTTCAGATGCAGTCATTTGGTCGTAAACCTGACAAATGATCAGGTGATGTCTGAGCTCAAGCTCATCCGCGCTCAATGTGCCGGCATCCACAAATTGAAGGCCTTCAATGGGATCAATTTGCAAGGCATTAAAAGTGGCATCAAGAAAACTTTGTCCTCCCGCGACTTTCACCTGAATGTTTTTTTCTTCCTGCCGCTCCGTCAGCAGCTGTACTGTTTTTTCCGCTACAAATGGATGCCCCGGAACCGCATAAACAACGTCCTGATGCTTCGCTTCTCCAAAGAGAATGTCAGCAATTTCTTCGTATACCGCATCAAACTGGTCGTGCTTCTCATATATATCATCAAAATAACGAATGTTCTTCGCTTCGCTTTCTAGCTCCTGAATTAAAGGGTGGTCTTTTGTTCTGACAAACAAAGTGTCCGCCTTTGTCAGCAGCTTATGTATGCCAATTGTCAACTGGTCCATGTCTCCGGCGCCAAGCCCGACGACTGTAATGTTACCTGCCATTTTGTTCTCTCCTTCTTGTGAGTTTGCTTAACTTGCTGCCAAAAGGCACACTGTTGAGCTCTTCATCCGTAAATATTCCCAATTTCATCATACAATAAATAAACACCGCGCCTCCAATGGCGACAGCAGAAACACTTTCAACCGCCGCATATCCTCTTCCTTCCGCATCAAACAGAAAAGACCAAAGGCGTAAATAAGCAAGCAAGACAGCCGACATCAATAAAGCGGACCCAATAATCGGAAGCATAACGCCTCTCAGCTTGTCCAGCCATTCTTTTTGCCGCAAGCGATATAAATTAAGGCCGGCGACAGCTGCAAAGGTAGCCGCTGTCGCAAATGAAGCCCCTTCAATTCCATAACGCGGAACTAAAAAGGTATTTAACACCCATTTCACAGCCACGCCTGCGCCTACCGCTATTGCAGGAAACACCGTGTTTCCCGTTCCCTGTAAGACAGCAGCAGCCGTGACCGCCAAGGACGCAAACAAAATGGAGCAGCTAAATATCTGTAACGCAGCTGTTCCTTCACCATTTTGAAACAGCATAATGTTGACCGGCTTGAGGATGCAGATGAGACCGGCAGACGCCGCAACGCCAATCGCAAGACACAGCTTTAAGGAAGACGTCACTCTTTGTTTCATCACCAGCATCTGATTGTCCTTTACCGCCTTTGAAATCAACGGTACGAGTGAGGTCCCGATGCCCATTGCGAAAACAGAACCGAGCTGCAAAAGAGGCTGCCCCCGGTCATAAATTCCTTTCAGCCGCTTTGCTTCTTCACTCACCTCACCGCCAGACAGCAAAGAATATAAATTCAGCGCATCGACAAGCTGAATAAACAAAAGCAGCAGGCTGCTGACACAGATCGTGACCGAATATAAAAGCAGTTTCTTAATTAATTGATTTGTTGTAATGTGATTTTCTTTTTCTATTTCCGCTTTTTCAGGCTTTTTCGTTTTGAACCAAAAAAAGACGAGGATGATTAGCGCAATCAAACTTCCGGCAAGAGAACCAGAAGCAGCTGCCGCTCCCGCAGTATAAAGCGAGGCACCCTTTTTGATGAGCCAAAAAGATAACCCTAAAAGCACCGCTACTCGCAGAAACTGTTCCATGATTTGCGATAAAGCGGATGGGAGCATATTGTGCCTCCCTTGAAAAACGCCTCTGAGCAGCGCGACAAATGGAAACAGAAGAAACGCATAGGCAGTTACTTGTATTAACTGGGCGAGATGCGAATCACCCATAAACAGAGCGATCGGAACAGCTCCCATATATAAACACAGAAATAAAAAAACACCTATTACCGATAAAACCAGCGCTGAAATTTTCATTATGGTGTTATGGCTTTTTTCACTATAATCATTCATCAGTTTAGAAATAATCACCGGAAATCCTGATGTTGAAAGCATGACGGCAATACCGAGAAAAGGGTATACCTGCTGATATATATAAAATCCAACATCGCCGACAATGTTTTGAAATGGGACTCTGTAAACGGCGCTTAGTATTTTTGAAATAACGCCTGCCAGAATTAAAACAAAAGCCCCCTGCCACATCCAATGCCGTTTGACGCGTATTGAATCATCCATCCAAAAGCTCCTTCCCAACGTCAGGGGCCATGCAGAGTGTGCAATGACCTTGGTACAAATAAAAACGAGGTTATTATACCATATCCCAACCCTTGGAATCCTTTTTCGGCCTGCACAAAAAAGAACAGCGTCCAAAGGAGAGCTGTTCTTTCTATACCTATTTTGATAATTGTAATAAGACCTACTGTTCCATTTGACGAGCCAAAAACCCAGCTGCTGTTTCAACGGCTTTATGCTCTACTTCGCCCATCGTCTGATCCTTTGAAAAAATCACGACCGCACCTATCGGGTCGCCATTCGCCACAATCGGACCGACAGTATACGAACTCATATCTTCATCTATGCCATTCACAAGCTGCACGGATTTTGCATCACTCTCAAGCACGGAACTTCTCTGATCCATTGTTTTTTCCAGCATTTCGCTGATCGGCTTGTTTAAGTAGTCTTTTTTGGAACTTCCGGAGACGGCAATGTAGACATCACGGTCACAGATAAGCACTGAGTGGCCAAGACTGTCATAAAGCGCGTCTGCATACTCCTTTGCGAAGTCTCCAAGTTCACTTATCGGAGAGTATTTTTTCAAAATAACTTCTCCGTCACGATCTACAAAAATCTCAAGCGGATCGCCTTCCCTGATTCTCAGCGTTCTGCGAATTTCTTTAGGAATCACGACCCGTCCTAAGTCATCAATACGACGTACGATACCGGTTGCTTTCATCTCTGGTGCCTCTCTTTCATTTGATGGTTATACAATGTGGGAAAGACCTAAAGCAGTTACTTTATGTACCTTCCGCCTCGCTTGAAATTAGTATCCGTCACATCAAATGTAATATACACCAGAGAGTAACAAAATTTACGTTGATGAAATGGTTTGTTTTTTCACATCTTTAAGGCCCTTCAGCATGCCCAGCACGGTTTCGAGCCATTCATCCGCAGTCTTGCCTTTCGTTTGAACGGAAATTTTGAGTTTTTTCCCTTCCATTCCCAGCCCGATTTGTCTGCCGTATTTGTTGCCAAGCTCAAACAGTTTCTGGCCGTCAATATCAGCACTAGCCTCTTCAGAAATGGTCAGCCTGACTGCATCTTTATCTTGCTTAATCAATTCGACCCGTTCATTTTTCGCATAAACCTTCATTTCAGCTACGGTAAACAAGTATTCAACTTCTTTTGGATAATTTCCAAACCTGTCAATCATCTCATCTTGAAGTTCATTTTTCTCTTCAATTGAAGCCACAGATCTGAAGCGTTTATACATATCAATTTTCTGTTTGCCGTCTTGAATGTAAGTTTCCGGAATGTACGCATCAAGCTCAAGATCAATTTCTGTTTCAAAATGCTCCGTTTTCGCTGTATCGCCTTTCCGCTCTTCAATGGCCTCCTTCAGCATTTGCGAATAGAGGTCAAATCCGACCGAATCGATAAAGCCGTGCTGCTGAGCGCCAAGAAGGTTTCCGGCTCCGCGAATCGTTAAGTCGCGCATGGCGATTTTAAAACCAGATCCCAGCTCCGTAAATTCTTTAATCGCCTGCAGTCTTTTTTCAGCTACTTCAGTAAGCACTTTATCCCGGCGATACGTGAAATACGCATACGCTACACGGTTAGAACGGCCGACACGTCCACGCAGCTGATAAAGCTGGGAAAGACCCATCTTGTCGGCGTCAAACACGATCAGCGTATTCACGTTTGGAATATCTACACCCGTTTCAATGATTGTTGTGCTGACGAGAACGTCTGATTCCCCTTCCAGGAAACTCAGCATGACAGCTTCTAATTCATTTTCTGTCATTTTCCCGTGGGCATACGCAACCTTCGCGTCAGGGACAAGCATTGAAATCTCATCTGCTTTCCGTTCGATATCCTCTACCCTGTTGTATAAGAAATAGACTTGGCCACCGCGCGCAAGCTCGCGCTCAATCGCCTCTCTGACTAGGGCACCATTGTATTCCACAACATACGTCTGTACAGGGAAGCGGTTTTCCGGCGGCGTCTCGATCACCGAGAGATCCCTTACGCCAAGCATAGACATATGCAGCGTACGCGGAATCGGTGTCGCTGTTAATGTTAATACATCCACATTGGCTTTAATCTGTTTGATCTTTTCTTTATGGGTGACACCAAAACGCTGCTCCTCATCAATGATGAGCAGCCCTAAGTCTTTATAAACAACATCTTTTGATAACAGTCGGTGTGTCCCAATGACGATATCAACCGTTCCGTTTTTCAATCCTTTGATCGTTTCGTTTGCTTCTTTTCTTGTTCTGAATCGGCTAAGCAGTCCGATATTCATCGGGTAGTCCTGAAAGCGCTCTGTAATGGTCTCATAGTGCTGCTGAGCCAAAATGGTTGTCGGAACAAGCAGTGCGACCTGTTTTCCATCGGCGATTGCCTTAAACGCCGCACGGATGGCAACCTCTGTTTTCCCGTACCCTACGTCTCCGCAAAGCAGGCGATCCATCGGCCGCTCTCTTTCCATGTCTTTTTTGATTTCGTGAATGGAACGGAGCTGATCCTCGGTTTCTTGATAAGGGAACGCCGATTCAAATTCACGCTGCATTTCATGATCAGGAGAAAACGCATAGCCCTTGCTCGCTTCCCTTTCGGCATACAGTTTAATTAAGTCATCAGCGATGTCTTGAACGGATGTTTCTACTTTTTTCTTAACCCGCTTCCATTCACTGCCGCCTAACTTATACAGCTTCGGCTCTTTTCCTTCAGAGCCGACATACTTCTGTACCTGGTCAATTTGTTCAACCGGCACATAAAGCTTGTCGCTTCCCTGATAGTGAATGTTCAAATAGTCTTTGTGAATTCCATTGATCTCAAGGGTTTCGATCCCTAAATACTTTCCGATCCCGTGATTAATATGAACGACATAATCACCAATTTGAAGCTCGGAATAGCTCTTGATGCGCTCTGCATTCGTAAGCTTCTGTTTTCGAGGCTTCTTTTTCACGCGGTTTTTAAACAATTCTTCTTCAGTAATGACAGCAAGCTTCATTAACGGCAGCTCAAATCCTGATTGAAGCTCGCCTTCCATAATATAAACCTGTCCCTGAACAAGCGCCTTTTTGCTGTCAGTCATCGCCGCTTCGATTTCATAATCGGCCAAAACAGAAGACAGTCTTTGTGTACGTTCCTTATTTGCTCCCAAAAACACAACGGTGAAGTTTGATTTTTTAAACCGCTCCATTTCACCGGCAAGTACATTCATTTGCCCGTGGAAGCTCTGCATTTGTCTGCTGGATACATTTACGATATTTTGCGGGCTCGTATGCTGAACATGGCGTAAAAACAAAGAATAGTACAGCAAAGGCCGTCTTTGTTCAGCCACTATTTTTTGGAAGCTGAATGACAGACTGATGTCATGCAAAATCTTCCCTTCCTCCAGAAGATTTGTGACAAAGTCCGCTTCTTCCTTTTGAAGCTGCTCTTCCATTTCATGAATCCGGCTGACTTCGTCCAAAATAAGAAGCGTGTTATCAGGTGTATAATCTAGCAAACTAGCAGGTTTTTCATAAAAATATGAAAGGTACTTCACCAGTTCCTGATCTGTCTGGCCTTCAGATAAACGCTCTTTATCATGAGAAATATTCATATGCAGGATTTCTTTTTGCTTGTCGAGCTTTAATTTTTTCAAGCTGTCGGCAAGGCCTTTATCCATCTTCTCTATAGCACGTGCTTTTTCTTCAGCTCTGATAATCAGTTCCTTTGCCGGACCGATACTGATGGAGGTCAAGGTTTCAATTGACCGCTGATCATCGGAGTTAAAGCTGCGGATGGAATCAACCTCGGTGTCGAATAATTCGATTCTGACCGGATGCTCAGAGGTCAGCGGATAAATGTCGATAATTCCGCCGCGAATACTGAATTCACCGGGTGCAGAAACCATATCAGACCGCTCGTATCCCACCTCTACCAGTCGGGATGCCAGCTGATCCGGTTCGATATCATGACCCACCTGAATGAGCATTTGGCTGTTTTTCCATACCTCTACCGGCGGCAGCATTCTTCTGACAGCCGCTACTGGAGCAACAACTATAGGCGTTTCTCCGTTTGTTAATCTATTAATGACATCTAAGCGCTGCGCCCGCAGTTCAGGGCTAGCCACCGCGATTTCTGATGATATGAGTTCATTGACGGGGTACAGAAGGACAGACCGATCCCCAAGAAGTGAAGTCAGATCATCCGTTACTTTCTGAGCTTGGTATAAATTATGGGTGATTAGAAAGATAGGCTTATTCGTTTCATTAGCCAGAGCAGCAGTAAAAACAGAACGCGCGGAACCTGAAAGACCCGCGAGCAGTTGTTCCTTCAGCCCCTCGTTTAAACCGTTGACGATGGATTTGAAGTCATCGCTTTCTTTAATAAAGGTTTGAATGTTGTCCATATGGCCCCTCCTCTCTGTTTTCTGTAAGAACAGAAAAACGCTTTGGTCTAGTGTCTACACCAAAGCTTTTTATTGAATAAATGTGTGATGTTCGTGGTAATGCGGATTTCGTTCGAGCGCCTCTTGGCAATCTTCACATATTGTAAGAACATGGACATCTCCATTGTCTTTATATGAAATCATATCGTTTCTTTCCTCGTTTGTTAAGTGCTCAAATCCAAGTGAGTTTGTCGATACCATGGAAGATTCCAGACTTCCAACTTTTACTCCGCAATGACGACAATAATAATGCAAAGCCATACAAGGGACCCTCCTGATGAAAAAGTCATTTTGGTGTAGTATGGACTTTGATTATGTATTTTATACCTTCGCGTTGAATTCGTTCATAACCTCTAAAAATGGTTTGCTGAGAGAAGCCTCACAAGCCTTAACGGACTTTCCAATCGCTTCATCAATTGCTGGTGTTTCATCCTTTGTAAAAGCACCTAAAACATAATCAACCACCTTCATCCCGTTCACTGGCCGCCCGATTCCGATGCGGATGCGATCAAACTCAGGTGTTCCGAGATGCTGGATCAGTGATTTGATGCCATTATGCCCGCCGGCACTGCCTTTCGTTCTTAGACGAATCTTGCCAGTCGGCAGATCAAGGTCATCGTAAATGACTTTTAAATCTTCGTTGTCTACATCATAATAATCCATTAAAGGCCGCAAACATTCTCCTGATAAATTCATATATGTAAGCGGTTTAACAAGTAGAACCTTTTTGCCGGAAACAAATCCGGTTCCGTATAATCCGTTAAATTTGCTCTGGTTCAGCTCAATGTTCCATTCCTTCGAAAGCTGGTCTATTGCCATAAATCCGACATTATGCCTTGTATTTTCATAGTTCTTTCCCGGGTTTCCGAGGCCAGTAATTACAAGCATGGCAAATCCTCCCTTAGTCACATAAGCTCCCGCTCTAACACGGGCTATAATTCTTCTCATTCTAGCACAAAAGACGTAACCGCGGGAGGGTTACGCCTTAAGCTATTATTGATTTTCGTTTTCACCTTCAGGCTGAGCATCGGCAGTTTCCTCAGCGTCTGTTTCTGCAGCATCCTGCTGCTGCGGAGGAAGAATAGAAGCCACAACTTCATCTGATTCGTGATTATAGGAGTAGTCACCGCCGGCAGGCAAGTCCTCAATCGTGAGTACATCATTTACATCAAGACCAGAAATGTCTGCCTCGATCGATTGCGGAATTGCTTTTGGCTTCGCCTTCACAGTAAGAGCGTAAAGCGGCTGTTGCAATACGCCTCCATTTTTCACTCCAATTGCTTCTCCGGTCAGATGAATCGGCACTTCCACTTCAATTTCTTCACTCATATTGACTACTTGGAAGTCGGCATGAGTGACCTCATTTTTCAGCGGGTCCGTTTGCAGCTCTGTTACCATGACAGCGTGCTTCTCTCCGTTGACGTCGAGTGTAATGACTGTATTCTTGCCTTCATCCCTCAGTGTTTTGATAAGTTCCACACTGTCTAAGGATACCGGTTTGTTTGCCGTGTCTTTTCCATAAATGATACCTGGAACATGTCCTGAAGTACGGATATCCCGAAGAGACGAACGGGTGAAACCTGTTCTTTCTTTTGCCGTTAACGTTGCCATATTCAGCACCATCCTATTATCGTTTTATTGTCCTATTAGAAACAATACCCAAAACGATAAAGGTTTAAACCTTTCAAAATCGGTTTAGCTGAACAGGTAGCTGACAGATTGCTGCTCATGAACGCGAATAATCGCTTCAGCCAGAAGCGGTCCGACTGAAAGCTGCTTAAACCGTTCAATTTTCTTTTCTTCAGGAAGCTTGATGCTGTTTGTCACAACAAGCTCTTTAATTGTTGAGTTATTAATCCGTTCAACAGCAGGTCCTGATAGTACCGGATGTGTACAGCATGCATAAACTTCTTTTGCTCCGTTTTCAACAAGCGCATTAGCTGCAAGTGTAATGGTGCCGGCAGTATCGATGATATCATCGATAAGGATAGCGGTCTTCCCTTCGATATTACCTACAATATTCATGACTTCTGCCACATTCGGTCTCGGACGGCGCTTATCAATGATCGCAATCGGCGCTTTTAGTCTGTCAGCCAGTTTGCGGGCACGTGTCACACCGCCGTGGTCTGGTGAAACAATGACGATATCTTCAAGGTTTTTGCCTTCAAAATATTCTCCTAAAATCGGAACACCCATTAAGTGGTCAATCGGTATATCAAAGAATCCTTGAATTTGCGGTGCATGCAGATCAAGCGCAATGACACGAGTCGCACCGGCAGTTTCAAGCAGGTTTGCGAAAAGCTTTGCTGTGATTGGCTCACGGGATCTAGCTTTTCTGTCTTGACGCGCATAACCGTAATAAGGAATAACAATGTTAATGGTTTTTGCAGAAGCGCGTTTCAACGCATCTACCATAATCAACAGTTCCATAATATGCTCGTTAACGGGGTCACTTGTAGACTGGATGATGTAACAGTCACATCCGCGAATACTTTCTTCTATATTAATTTGGACTTCCCCATCACTAAATCTTGTGACAGAACACTTCCCTAATTGAACTCCAACTATATCTGCGATTTCTTTTGCAAGCTCTGGATTAGAATTCAAAGAAAAAATCTTTAAATTCTTATCTCCGTATTGATTAGACATGGATAAACCTCCGAATTTAGGATTATTTTTTATGAATATTTTTCACATAATCGTCTTTATTTACTTGTCTCGCTCTGGCAATAGCAAGTGCTTTTCCAGGTACATCTTCCGTAACAGTTGAGCCTGCCGCTACATAAGCGCCTTCTCCGACTGTAACAGGGGCAACCAAATTGGAGTTGCAGCCGATAAATGCGCCGTCTTCAATTTTCGTCAAATATTTATTCTCTCCATCATAATTGACAGTAATTGAACCGCAGCCCAAGTTGACGTCTGTGCCTACTTCGGCATCCCCGACATAGCTTAAATGAGAAGCCTTGCTTCGGTCTCCGAATTGCGTCTTTTTGATTTCAACAAAATTCCCGATCTTCACTTCATTCCCGATGACAGAATCAGGCCTGATGTGAGCAAAAGGTCCTATGTTTACATCATTCCCCACTTTACTGTTATTGACTACCGATTGTTTAATCACAGTACGGCTGCCAATTGAACTATTCATAATCTCAGTATGAGGGCCGATAATCGTATCTTCTCCGATTTGCACCTCACCTTTAATCACAGTTCCAGGATAAATCACAGTATCGCTTCCGATGACAGCTTCAGGAGAAATATACGTATTCATCGGGTCAATCAGCGTAACGCCATTTTGCATATGCCGTTTATTAATCCGCTCTTTCATAAACAATTCAGCCTGAGAAAGAGCAACTCTATCATTAACTCCGAGCGTTTCTTGGAAGTTACCAGTCTGGTAAGCGGCAACAGTTTCGCCTTCATTTTTGAGGATCTCTATCACATCCGGCAAATAATACTCGCCTTGAACATTATCGTTCGATACTTGGTCAATGGCCCGGAATAGAGCTTCATTATCAAAACAATACGTTCCAGTATTGATTTCAGTCACAAGACGTTCTTCCTCTGAAGCGTCCTTGTGCTCCACGATTTTTTGAACCGCTCCGCTCTCACCGCGAATGATTCGGCCGTATCCAGTCGGATCTTCTGCAACTGCAGTCAATATCGTAGCTTTTGCTTCTTTTTGTGTATGTTCTTTCAGCATCGCTTCCATTGTCTCCGCTGTTAAAAGCGGCGTATCTCCGCAAATGACAATCGTTACACCTTTTTCGTCAGCAAGAAATGGCTGTGCCTGTTTTACAGCATGAGCAGTGCCAAGCTGTTCTGCTTGAAGCGCATACTCGCTTTTATCACCAAGCTGCTTTTTCACTTCTTCCGCACCATGTCCGACAATCGTGACAAGCTTCGTTAAAGATAACTTTAAGGCTTCGTCTACGACGTGCTCTACCATAGGCTTACCGCAAACTGGATGAAGGACTTTGTAAAGCTTTGATTTCATTCTCGTTCCTTGTCCAGCCGCTAAAACAACTGCAAACCGCTTATCCATTTAATGGCCTCCAATATCCCTTTTATCCATAGAAAAATATATCCTAAATATCAGTTGATTTCAAGGAGACTTCATGAAGTGCAAGCATTTTCTATGGGTGCATTTTAGTTTGAAAAATCAGAATTAAAAAAGGACTGCCGGAAAAAGGCTTGTCTCAGCCCTATCAGCAGTCCTTGCTTTTTGGTTATTTTTTAAGAAGCCCCAGCTTCTTCGAATTCTAATGCTTCAGTGTCACCCAGACGATGATACTCATTTAACACGGCATCTTGAATCTTTCCTCGCGTGCTTGAATTAATTGGATGAGCAATATCGCGGAACTCTCCATCAGGGGTGCGTTTACTCGGCATCGCAACGAAAAGACCATTGTTTCCATCAATCACACGAATATCATGAACAACAAATTCGTGATCCAGCGTGATGGATGCAATCGCTCTCATGCGACCATCGGTATTCACGCGGCGTAATCTTACGTCAGTAACTTCCACAGTAGTTCACCACCTTTTCCCTATATAAAAGCATTAGTGTATCAATTCCACGATTTTTTCTGAAATCCTGCTGTTTTTTAAAATATTTTTTGAAAAAATAGGATATAGTTACACAATTAGGTCATAACGCTTTTATTTCGGGCATAAGGTAAATAAAAAAGTGATTCCGAGTTTACCCAGAATCACTTTTCTTATTATTTTACTAACGCAATCACTTCAATTTCGACTAATGCATCCTTTGGAAGTCTCGCAACTTCAACGCAAGATCTCGCCGGTTTGTGCGTGTCAAAATATTGTCCGTACACTTCGTTCACTTCCGCAAACTGTTCCATGTCCGCGATAAATACAGTTGCCTTTACAACTGTTTCAAAAGAAGCACCCGCTTCTTCCAACACCGCTTTTAAGTTGCTGAATACTTGATGCGTCTGCTCCTTAATATCACCGTTTACCATCTCGCCTGAAGGCGTCAAAGGAATTTGGCCTGAGCTGTAAAACATATTATTGACGATAATCCCTTGTGAGTAAGGCCCAATTGCCGCTGGGGCATGTTTTGTGTGGACTGCTTTTGTCATGATTCCGTCTCTCCATTCTTCAAAAGATTGTCTTTAAAAAAACGCAGAAAATTGCCATTCTGAATTTCAATGGACTTATCTTTCATGTTGATCGTTGAAAGAGTTAGAAGTGACATATATTCATCAACAAGACGTTCATCTACTCCTTCGGCTTCGACCAAGACGCCGATCCCCGCGACATTCGCATTAAACTCATCCAACAGGTTAATCATACCATTAATTGTGCCGCCTGCTTTCATAAAGTCATCAATAATGAGTACGTTTGAACCCGTTTTCATGCTTCTTTTTGCAAGTGACATCGTTTGAATGCGGTTTGAGGAGCCTGACACGTAATTAATGCTTACCGTGGAGCCCTCCGTTACCTTGTTATCCTTGCGCACAATGACGACAGGCACATTCAGATAACTCGCAGCTGCATACGCAAGAGGGATGCCTTTCGTGGCAACGGTCATGACAACGTCAATTTCGCGGTCCGCAAATACAGAAGCAAACAGCTTTCCAACCTTGGAGAGAACAGATGGCTTTCCTAAGATATCCGTTAAATACACATAACCGCCCGGAAGGATACGCTCAGGATTTGCCAATGACTGTCCAAGTGTCTGAACGAACTCTTCAGCTTCAGCCTGCTTCATTTTCGGAATATATTTGACACCTCCGGCAGCACCGGGAACAGTAAGCAAGGTACCAATCCCCTGCTGCTCAAAGGTTTGCTTTATAATTGTTAAATCTTCACTGATCGATGATTTTGCAGATTCATACCGCTCAGAAAAAAAGGTTAACGGTATTAACTCGTGCGGATGGGTTAACAAATAATTTGTTAAGTCCACCAATCTGCCGCTGCGACGAAACTTCATGAACTTACCCCCAAAATCCGAATATTTTAAGATCAATATAACTTAACATACGGATTTAATCAAGAGCGTTCTGTTCGCCGATCATTCTCACCGCATATACCTGATCGCAGAAGCCTCTTAACCCGTTATAAATCCTCTGTACCTTAGACTCATACTGAACCAGTCCAAACACAGTCGGACCGCTTCCGCTCATTAACACAGCATCTGCACCAAAGCGTTTCATCTGGTTTTTGATCATCGCGACTTCAGGATGCATATCAAGCGTTACAGACTCAAGCACATTGCCTAAACGGCTGCACATCTTTTGAAAGCTCTTTTCCTCAATCGCGTCAATCATGCCGTTTACATCCGGGTGTTCCACCTCATCAAGCTTCAGCTGTCTGTAGACCTCGGCCGTAGAAACGCCGATTGTCGGCTTCGCCAAAATGACCCAGCAATGCGGAGGCGGGCTGATGTGTTTGATCTTTTCACCGCGTCCGGTGGCAAGCGCAGTTCCGCCATAGACGCAAAACGAGACGTCTGAGCCAATTTCCGCTCCCAGCTCCGCCAGCGTTTCTGCAGAAAGATTTAAATTCCACAGTCTGTTCAGTCCTCTGAGTGTTGCCGCCGCATCACTGCTACCGCCAGCAAGGCCGGCAGCCACCGGGATCACCTTAGTGATCATAATGGAAACTCCCTTTTTCACGTTGTATCTGTCTTTGACGAGCTTGGCAGCCTGATAAGCTAAGTTTCTTTGGTCATCGGGCACAAAGCGGTTGTGGGATGAAACCCTCACTACATCTTCTGCCAGCTCCGTCAATTCAATCCGATCTGCTAAATCAATTGTCGTCATAATCATTTCGACTTCATGATAACCATCCGGGCGTTTTCGGGTAACGTCGAGTGACAGATTGATCTTGGCTGGCGCTTTTTCTAAAATACGCATAGCTTTCACCTACTTCTCCATCTAAACATAAGTATGAACATTGTATCACATTTGAAGTACGGGATGAACATATCCATATTGGAGCTATTATGTATTTACATCCAAAATCAAAAACCGGGGAACCATACGTCCCCCGGGTCACATTCCTTATCGGTTATTCTGATTCTGAGCCATCTGCTGTTCGGCGATTTCAATTGCCCGTTTTACCATGTTTCCGGCATCGCGGGCACGAATGCCGCCCCAACCTTCATTTTTTACAGTGTCGTAAAAACCAAGGTCCTTAGCCAGCTCATATTTAAACTCATCTGACATAACTCCACGACGTCTGCCCAAACGAAACAACCCCTTTTTTAGAGATGATAACGATTCGTGCACGTCACGATAAAATGTGACCGTTTTTATCTTTTGTTTAATAACGGTGAAAATATCGAGAGAATTAATGGAAACCAAAAAAAGGCAAAACAAAAAGCAGTAAACAAAAAGTTCACTGCCCGTTAAAATGCTACTGAGCTTGCCGCGTCATCATTAAAAGTCAACTCAACAGTCTCAGTCAAAATATCAGCATAACTGTATGAAACTCTTTCAAACGAGTTCTCGTCTTGATCTAGTTGTATCACAAAAACAGCAGGGTACGTCTCAGCTAAAATGCCCGAGCGCTCAATCGTTTTTCGGCGGCCACCGTTTGCTTTTAACGTCAGCCGTTTACCTAAATTTCCATCAAGCGACCTTTTAATATCGGACAACGTCTTCGCCATTGCATCCACCTCACTACATTTATTGTACAACACGAGCCCATTTTTGTCAAATAAAATTTAAATTATATCAACGTTAATAAGACGTTGTCAACAAAATTATTTTGACAAAATTCTATGATTCCTCAAATATTTTCCGCAAGTTTCGGTAAATTATGTATCATTATGCAAAATAAAAACCCCGAATAAATCATCTATCCGGGGTTAATTGGACTTATAAGGCATTCCGACCCTCAGTACTCCTCTTGTTTCAATGCCTCCAAGTCCTTTCTCTCTTGTCAGTGTATTCCGAAGCACTTCCCATACATTGATTCGTTCCATAAAAGGCGTAAAGCTGATTTTCGCTACGATATATACAGGATCAAGAGCGTGAATGTTTACTCTTGAAGGAGAACTCGCGAAATTCGCCCCCGCTCTTATTAGTGATTCAAAGTGGGATTGGCAAGCCCCCGCAAAAATAACAAGCTGATCTAAGTGAGGGATTTTTTTTCGTGCTTTATGAACTGTTTCGACAAAGTGTTTTGAATGTCTGTATGCGCTCAAATCATCAATGCCGCCCTTTTGCTTGGAGTATGCATCATGCCCGGTAATCACCAGGATGTCAGGTCGATATTTGTCGAGCAATTCTTCTATAGAAGCAGACATTTTCTTTTCGTGGCAATGAATGCCGTAAACCGGCACACCGATTTTTTTATAGACACTCAGGCATTTTTTTAAATACGCCTCATCACCGTCCATATGAAGCACCTTGCCCGGCATATGAAAATAGTGCTCCTGATGCTGATACTGGCTTGTTGCATAGTACTCCTGTTTTTCTCTCAGCAGTTTATAATCCTGACGGAGCAACTCAAGTGATTCATTCATTCTGCTTTCATCTTTCTTTTTTCGCATCAGCTGCTCATCTTTTTGCACGGCCACCAAATCAGAAAAATACGCATCAGCAATCAGCCTGACTTCGTCACCATGCAAAATGGCGATTGAATTTCCTGTACTTGTTTGCTCTATCCCTATAATGCGAAACAAAACATCCATTTGATAGGATTTTCTGGCTACCATATCCCCTATTTGAAATTGCACGTTCCTCACTCCACACATAGACTAAGCCTCATCATGAAAGAAAGAGCCTTGAGAAAAGCGCCTTTTTTCGCTGAGTGCAAGTTTTTCTAATCATTGGATTTTAAGGTCCTTCTCTAGCCTATGTAGCGTCAGTCCATGTGGTGCGAAAACAAAAAGCCCTTTTAAAAAAGGGCTTTGTACAATCCGTTAGACAGCGCAGCGAACTCCTCAATAGACAAGGATTCACCTCGGCGCTTGCCGTCAATATTCGTTTCTTCCAGCACTTGCTCGATCGTTGGTTTTTTTGCTTTTCCATCAGGCAGATTATTCACTAAGTTATTAAGCAATGTTTTACGGCGCTGAGCAAAACTCGCCTTAATTAATTGAAAGAAAAAGGCTTCGTTTTCTACATCCACTGCCGGGCCGTCGCGGCGAATCAGCCGAATGACTGCTGAATCTACATTAGGCTGAGGAACAAATACCGTTTTCGGAACGATCATCACCGTTTTGGCCTCTGTATAAAATTGCACAGCAATAGAAAGTGAACCGTATTCCTTAGATGAAGGATCAGCTGCCATACGTTCGGCCACTTCCTTTTGCAGCATAACGACAATCCCCTTCAGCGGAAGGTTTTCTTCAAGCAGCTTCATGATAATCGGCGTTGTCACATAATAAGGAAGGTTGGCTACAACCATCACCTCATCACAGTCCTTAAATTGCTCTTCAATGACTGATTTGACGTCAGCCTTAAGCACATCTTGATGAATGACAGAGACATTGTCATAAGGCGAGAGCGTGTCTTTAAGGATCGGCAATAAACGCTGATCAATTTCAAATGCAACGACCTTTTTCGCCCGCTTGGCAAGCTGTTCAGTCAAAGCCCCGATTCCCGGGCCGATTTCAATGACACCGGTTTTCTCTGTCACTTCGGCGTGGTCGACAATTCTGTCTAAAATGTTCGTATCGATTAAGAAATTCTGTCCCAAACTCTTTTTAAAAGAAAAACCGTATTTCTTCAGTATCTCTTTCGTTCTAATCGGTGTCGCAATATCTTTATTCATTCTGTTCCTCCCGCATGACGGTATCGAGCGCACTCATAAAATCACTTTTTTTAATTTGAAACATTTGCAGCCGTTTTTGAAGCTGTTTGCCATTTGTATATCCGATTTTCAGCAAATCACCAAGACGTTCACGGCGGCGTTTTGCTTCAGATCCGCCAATGAGCCCGGCGTGAATCAGGTCTTCAGCCGAAATTTCACTCGGCTGTGCTTCCATTTCTTCGTGCACGTTTTCTAAACATGCCCTGATGCTTTCAATCGATGCGTGTTCTACGCCAATTCCCCGTTTGTTCTTAGGTTTCGCCAGATGCTTTGGCAAAAATGCATGCTTACAGCCAGGTACAGCCTCGGAAATGGTTTTTCTTATTTTTTCTCCCGGGAAATCCGGATCCGTTAAGATAATGACTCCTCTGGTTTCCTGAGCCAAACGGATTTGTTCTATCACATGATCACCGATGGCTGAACCATTTGTTTCAATTGTGTCTGCATCAACAGCCAATTTGATGCGGGCCGTATCGTCACGCCCCTCGACAACAATGATCTCTTTAATTTTCATTATTTCCTCCAAGACAAAATAAAAACTTTTGTATATTGATGAAACTTTTTCATATTTCGAGCGTCTAATAAGCAGAAAATACACTTCGTCTATTATAACGAAAAAAACAGAGGGCGCAAAACCCTCTGTACAGATAAGTATATATTAATTCAAGATTTTAATTTTAACTGTTTTATTTCCCCATCGGTAAGCCGATGATTTCTCAGGGAAAAAGACATCTATTTTATTCCCTTTAATCGCTGAGCCCGTATCAGCAGCAACAGCGTATCCATATCCTTCAACGTGGACTTTTGAGCCTAGCGGAATGACATTTGGATCTACTGCGATGACTTTTGCATTAGGATTATTTTTCAGATTAACGCCTGTAGCCGTATGCCCTGAACATCCGCTGCAGCTTGCCGTATAAGCCGTAGATGATACTGTCATGACTTTACCGGTTGATTCATTGCTCCGCGACACAACTGGTTTTGAATCGCCAGAAGCACTGATCTTTTCAATCTTCGGACTGCTTTGCTTTGTGCCGATCGCAACCACTTTATCTTTGCTTTGCTCGGCTGTTTCTTCTTTTACAAGCTCTCTGGAAACTTCTTCGCCGTTTTCCTTTACGACTTCATAATGTTTTTTGAGCTTGCCTTCTTTTCCTTTTTGAACGACCTTTTCTTGCCCTTTTTCAAGAGATGCGTCTTCTTGTTTTTTCACATCAAACGCTATTTTCTCTTCAACTACATCGGTGACCTTTTCGATACGAGTTATTGTAATATCAGCCTTTCCTTTCGTTAGCTTTTCGTCTAACGCAGGCTTGATTTTATCTTCGTCTTTTATGTTCATCTTTTGCTGTTTTAAAAAGTCAGCGACCGTAGTCGAAGTCGTCCAGATCTTCTTTTCTTTCCCTGCATCGTTCACAGTGACTTGGAACGCAGGTTCTATGTTAATTTTCATGTCTTTCGAAACTTCTGTATCTATTGCAGGATCAATTTGATCGTGTTCTTTCACATCAACATCTTGTTCGTCCAGTAATGCACCGACCGTTTTTGCTGTTGACCATAATGTCTTTTCTTCCCCGTTTAAAGTAAGCTTCACAGGTTTTGCAGCCTCATACACAACATTCATATCTGCTGTTATCTGTGTCTTTTTAGCAGGTGTGATCTTATCCTCGTCTCTTGTCTTTATATCGAGTGTTTCTAAAAGATCACCGACTGTTTTTGCATGTGTGCGTATATTTTTCTTTTTGCCGTTGATAGAAACTGAGACTGATTGTTTCGTCAGCTCATGAGCTGCGTACGCAGTCCCGCTTCCCGCCAGCAGCAAACAAGCAGCAACCAGAATGACTTTGCTTTTGCTAAGCTTTACGGAAAACAGCTTTTTCATTTTTTGTGTGATGAAAAACGCCTCCTTCTCCTCGGAGAGATTATATAGAGTATCTAAAAGGCTGTCAACCCTCCCTTCTCCTTCTCCTAAAAGCTCAGTGTCTTCTTCATTATCCTGAAACACACCGAGAAACGGAAGAAAGACTTGTCGACAAACCTATCCTATGAGGAGAAGAAAGCATGTAGAACTTTTATGGAAAAACGCCGGAACGGACAAGCTCTTACAAAACCCGCTAGCGTTTGTTGTCAGTTTATACGGAAAAGTCTTTTTGCATTTTCAGTCGTGATTGATGCAATTTCTTCAAAGGTTGTTCCTCTTAATTCAGCAATCTGCTCCGCCACATATTTTACATAGCTTGGCTCATTTCTTTTCCCTCGAAAAGGAGTTGGTGTAAGAAACGGACAGTCAGTTTCAATAAGCAGCCTATCATTCGGAATTTCCTTTACAACTTCCTTCGGTTTCTTCGCATTTTTGAAGGTGACAGGACCGCCAAATGACAAATAAAAATTCATTTTCATACATTCTCTTGCAACTTCGATACTGCCCGTAAAGCAATGCATGATGCCGCCGACTTCGTCTGCGCCTTCCTCTTTCAAAATGGCAACAACGTCCTCTGTCGCATCACGGTTGTGAATAATAATAGGGAGATTGACCTCTTTCGCCAAGGCAATTTGTTTTCTGAATACTTCTTTTTGAACGTCCTTAGGAGATTTATCCCAATGATAATCCAGGCCCATTTCTCCTATCGCTACCACTTTTTCATGAGCAGAAAGCTCTTTAATCCAAGCCAAATCTTCCTCTGTCATGTCAATGGCGTCAACTGGGTGCCAGCCGATAGCAGCATAAATAAAATCATATTCCTCAATCATTTCCATCGCCCGGGTAATGGTCGGCCGGTCAAAACCGACAACTACAATACGGTCCACTTTTTCAGTTTTCGCCCGCTCAATAACCTCTTCAAGATCTGTATTGTATTGTTCTGCATTTAAATGCGCATGTGTGTCAAATAACATAAATGAAAAACTCCTTTCTTGTCGAAACACAAAAGGTGTTCGACGAATTGTTACACGTGAAACACCTTTTGTTTATCATTATTTAATTCTTGTGCCTTTCGGTAAGGACTGATCAATGGATACGACTTTTAATACGCCGTCTGCTTCTCCTGCAAGGATCATTCCTTGAGAAAGCTCTCCTCTCAGCTTAACCGGTTTTAGATTTGTTACACATACGAGTTTTGTTCCAATAAGCTGCTCAGGCTTATAATGTTTTGCAATGCCGGATACGACTTGGCGTTTCTCAAAGCCCAGATCAAGCTGTAGCTTCAGTAAGCGGTCTGCTTTTTTCACTGGCTCTGCTTCGATGACCTCTGCCACACGAAGTTCTACATTCATGAACTGATCGATCGTAATTTCAGGTAAACGGTCTACCTCTTGCGGCTCTTCTTCTTTTTTCTCTTCTTTAGCTGGAGCTGAGCCTTGCATTTTCCCTTTGATGTACGCAATTTCTTCTTCTGCCTCTAAACGCGGGAATAACGGTTCGCCTTTTTGCACTTTTGTATCTGTAAGCTGGCCGAAAGCAGTAATGCTGTCCCAGGCTTTTAATGCATCATCCGTGATGCCCAGCTGCTCAAACATTTTTACCGGTGTTTTTGTCAGGAACGGCTGAAGCAGTACGGCTGAAATACGCAATGATTCAGCAAGGTGATACATAACCGACTGCAGTTCTTTTTCTTTTTCAGGATCTTTGGCAAGAACCCATGGAGCCGTTTCGTCAATGTATTTATTTGTACGGCTGATCAACTGCCATAACGTTGAAAGAGCCACCGAGAATTCCATATTTTCCATTGCTTTTTCATATGATTTCACTGTTTCCTCAGCCACGGAAGAAAGCGTCTGGTCAAATTCCGTTACGGCACCTTTATAAGAACCGATTTGCCCGTCAAAATATTTATTGATCATAGCAACAGTACGATTCAAAAGGTTACCTAAATCATTCGCTAAGTCATAGTTAATCCGTTCAACAAAACCTTCCGGCGTGAAGACACCGTCAGATCCAAATGGAACTTCGCGAAGCAGATAATAACGAAGCTCATCTAAACCGTAGCGTTCGATGAGTGTGACTGGATCAACAACATTGCCTTTGGATTTCGACATTTTTCCATCTTTCATCAAAAGCCAGCCATGTGCAAATACTTGCTTCGGCAGCGGAAGATCCAGAGCCATCAGCATAATCGGCCAATAAATGGTATGGAATCGCACAATTTCCTTACCAACTAAATGAACATCGGCAGGCCAATATTTTTGATATAGCTCATCATTTTCTGTATCATAACCGAGTGCTGTTAAATAGTTGAATAGTGCGTCGATCCAAACATACACAACATGTTTTGGATTTTCCGGCACCTTCACACCCCAGTCAAATGTCGTGCGTGAAACAGCTAAATCCTCAAGGCCGGGTTTGATGAAGTTGTTAATCATCTCATTTTTACGTGACTCCGGCTGAATGAAGGTTGGGTTTTCTTCATAGAACTTTAAAAGACGGTCAGCATATTTCCCCATACGGAAGAAATAGGATTCCTCTTTGATCAATTCGACAGGGTGCCCGCTGTCAGGGCTTTTCCCGCCAATAACCTCACCCTTTTCATTTCGTTCAATATCCACAAGCTGAGTTTCCGTATAGAATGTTTCATCAGGGATACTGTACCAGCCCTCGTATTCATCAAGATAGATGTCCCCGTTATCAAGAAGCTTTTGAAACACCTTTTCTATGACGACTTTATGCCGTTTTTCAGTTGTGCGGATAAAGTCATCGTTTGAGATTTCAAGCTGTTTCCACAGTTTCTGAATATCTGCCGCTGCACGATCCACATACTCCTGAGGCGTAATGTTTTCCTGTTCAGCTTTTTGCTGGATCTTCTGCCCATGCTCGTCCGTTCCCGTTAAATAGCGAACATCAAAGCCTTTTAATCGTTTGTAGCGAGCCATTGCGTCACCCGCGACTGTTGTATACGCATGGCCGATATGTAATTTTCCGCTCGGATAATAAATCGGTGTTGTAATGTAAAATGTATTGTTTTCTTGCGGCATCTTGAAACCTCCCAATCAGAATGTCAAAAAGCTCCCGCCCAAAGGACGAGAGCGGCGATAAGTGCAAATCCTATATGATTACCTATTTTTATATTTATCCTTTATCTATGATACCATCTTAGCCTTTAAGATCAAGGATATATACGTATGCCCCTAAAAAGAATAATTAAAATTAAAAATGTTTAATGAAAGTAAAAAAAGTCTGTTCGTGTCGAATTTTGTCGTATATAATCTTACGGTATAAAAAACCTTGGTTCGAAAGTCTTGATTTAAAAGGATTTTTCATAGGATAATAGCTTTATTAGAAAATTATAAAATGCTGTTATTCCGGTATTTTCAAAGCCATTACTGACTATAAGAACTAAATCTTACAATCAATAGTAAACAAAAGGATTGACGATTATTGGAAACCTTGTTATGCTATGAAGGTAAGGATTTTGTCGAATAATGACGAAGAAAAATATAATTTAAACAATAATTATCTCTTGGGAGGAGAATGTTTATGAAATCTACTGGTATTGTACGTAAAGTTGATGAATTAGGACGTGTAGTGATTCCTATCGAATTGCGTCGTACTCTTGGAATCGCAGAAAAAGATGCTCTTGAAATTTACGTTGATGATGAAAAAATCATCCTTAAAAAATATAAGCCAAACATGACTTGCCAAGTAACTGGTGAAGTTTCTGACGATAACCTTAAACTTGCTGGCGGCAAATTGGTGCTAAGCAAAGAAGGCGCTGAGCAAATCATCAGCGAAATCCAAAACCAGCTTCAAAACCTTAAATAATCATTTTTTACACAAAAAACGTTCTTGTTATGACACAAGAACGTTTTTTTTATTGCTGAATATGGTATGCATCATACATTTCACGTTTTGGGACGTTACGATCTACAGCCGCTTTTTTAATGGCTTCTTTTGATGTCGCTCCTTTTGAGATGTAATGCTCGACATGTTCTTTTGCAGATAGGTTCTCCCACCAATGTATTTCTTCATCTGCTTCCTCAGCTTTATTGCCTTCGACTACAAGACAAAACTCACCGCGGATCTGATCCTCATTTGCCCAGTCTATCACTTCGGATATCGTTCCTCTTATAAACTCTTCATATTTCTTAGTGAGTTCACGCGTCACCGCAATGTCCCGATCTCCTAATATGTCTAACATCACAGACAGGGTTTCCTTCAATCGGTGAGGTGCTTCATAAAAAATAATCGTTTCTTGCCGTTTTTTGAGGACATCGAGTTCTTTCTTCTTTTCTTTTTTCTGCCTGTTGAGAAATCCGTAGAAAAAGAAAGGCTGCGGTACAATTCCTGAAGCGATAAGCGCTGTTAATGCGGCATTGGCTCCCGGCAGAGGAACAACATAACCGCCCATTTCCGTAAAGTCCTTGACGATTTCCGCTCCAGGATCAGAAATCGTCGGCAGTCCGGCGTCACTGACCAGCGCTATGTTTTTCCCGGACTTCAGCCATTCAATGATTTTGTGGCCGCTGCTTTCTTTATTGTGTTCGTGATAACTGACAAGCGGTGTTTCAATTTCATATACATGGCAAAGCTTTTTTGTTTGCCTCGTATCTTCTGCAGCAATCGCATCCACTGATTTCAGCGTTTCGATCGCGCGAAATGTCATATCCTCTAAATTTCCGATAGGTGTCGGAACCAAATAAAGAATCCCCATATCCGACTTTCCATTAAAGCTCATCTGGCGCCTTAACATATACAGCCTCCTTGCTGTTCCGTTTTTCTTCTATATAAAGCTCTTTTTTTCTGCGGGTCAGTTTTTTAAAGTAATATTCCGCCTGCATGGCTTCCCGCTTCGTTGCAAATGCCTCAGCAAAAATTAAATCAACCGGGCGTCTTGCTTTTGTATACTTTGCGCCCTTTCCATCGTTGTGAGTTTTCAGCCGTTTCTGCAGATCGTTGGTATACCCTGCATACCAGCTGTTGTCTTTGCACTGTACAACATAAAAGAAATGGTTATTTGTCTCCATATAAAATGGTCCTGATTTCTTTTGTATATTCATTTTGTTCGTTATACACGAACAGTGGAGGAAGTATTTTCAAATCTGGACGCCCGCCTTTTATGCCTTCAACCAAAATGGTATTGGCTTCCTTCCCTTGTTTCGGATAGACAAACTGAACACGCTTCGGCTCAATTTGATAAGCCTTCATCAATTCAAAAATTTCGAGAAGCCGGCCCGGCCGGTGAACGAGCGCTGCCTTTCCTCCTTGCTTTAGCAATTTACTGCTGACTGAAATGACATCTTCCAATGTACAGTGAATTTCATGTCTCGCGATACGGAGATGTTCATTCAAATTTTGTTCGGCCTGTTTGGGTGTTTTAAAATAAGGCGGGTTGCAGGTAACAACATCATATCTATTATGCCCCAGCTTTTCAGGCATGTTTTTCAGATCATCATGTATGATTTGAATTTGATCCTCCAGTTTGTTATATTCCACACTGCGGACAGCCATATCATGCAATCTTTCCTGAATTTCAACACCAATGATATCTGCTTTTGACCTTGTACTCAGCAGCAGCGGCACAATGCCGTTGCCGGTGCACAAATCAACAATTTTTCCTTTTTGAATCGGAACATAAGCAAATTTGGAGAGAAGCACAGCGTCCAATGAAAAAGCAAACACCGTTGGACTTTGTATAATCTTCATATCCTCTGCCAGCAAATAATCTAATCTTTCATCGTCATGTAATGAAACCATTTTCTTATCCTTTCCAGCACCTTTGAAAAAGGCTTCCGTCTGATGCGGAAGCCTTTTTCCTTATTTTTTATTTAAGAATGACAGACAGAAAAGACAATCTTCTTTTCTGACGCTTCCATAGTGGACGTTACAGATATGGAATCCTTCCTGATACAGACGTGCCAGATTATCATATCCTTCCCCTATATCAGCTTGCTCTGTCTTCTGTGTTTTTGATTCTTTTTTATCAGCTTTAAACTTTTCAATCTGCTGCGTCGTATCGTCCAGCCGTTTGCGCAAATGCTTATTTTCAAGCTGTAAATGATGATTTTCTTCAATCATCTCACCGATATGCTGCTTTAAATCCCCCAGCTGCCGGTAAAGCGAGCCGATTTGTTCTTCTAAGTTAATGACGGTATCAAATAACTCTTTTTTATCCAAGGTTCCACACCTCGTTAATCTGTGGTTTGTGCGGATACGACGCCCTCTTCCAAGAGCTCTTCCCAAGTATATTCTATCACTTTTTCACGGTTCATCAGTTCCACCTGAAGCACCCGTTCCAGAATATTCAGCCCGACGACTTTTGCAGGCCCGTTTGCTGTCGTAATCATTTCCCCTATATCCGGAAGCTGTTCCTTTGCAGTCTCATACTCATCGTTTTCGTATTTCAGACAGCACATCAGACGTCCGCAAAGACCAGAAATCTTTGTTGGATTTAAGGATAGGTTCTGATCCTTCGCCATCTTAATGGACACAGGTTCAAAATCTCCGAGGAATGTTGAACAGCAAAGCATTCTGCCGCAAGGGCCGATTCCTCCGAGCATTTTTGCCTCATCTCTTACCCCAATCTGGCGAAGCTCAATCCTTGTTTTAAAGATGGAGGCTAAATCCTTTACAAGTTCTCTGAAATCTACTCTGCCGTCAGCAGTGAAGTAAAAAATCACTTTATTACGGTCGAACGTAAACTCCACATCGACCAGCTTCATATCCAAGCCGTGATCTATCACTTTCTTTTGGCATATTTCAAATGCTGATAAAGCTTCTTGTTTATTTTCTTCTACAATGAGAAGATCGCGCTCGTCAGCCACGCGTATCACTTTACGGAGCGGAAGCACAACATCATGCTCATCCACCTGTTTATTCGCGACAACAACCTGGCCGTACTCAACACCTCTGACAGTTTCTACAATTACGCAGCTGTCTTGTTCTATATGAAATCCATTCGGATCGAAATAATATATTTTACCCGCTTTTTTAAAGCGGACGCCAATTACATTGTACAAGCTTATCCCTCCTGCAACATTAACACCAAGTGCTCCATTAATCCCTGCACATTCACATTGGAATGAAGCCGTTTCTTTGCTTCTAAAACAGCAAGTATCTGGTTCGTAACGCTTTGTTGTGTTGATTGTAGCGCATGCTGTTTTATTGATTGGAATAAGTCTTGATAAATCAATTTATCTTCATTTCCTATTTGGATGGACAACACATCGCGATATATCAATAAGAGCATATCAAGACCCATTTCTTGATGGGTTTTTTCTTTGAAAAAGGGCATCCATTGATCTTGAATAAAGAAAAAGGCATGTCCTTTCCGCTGGTGTAAGACTTCATACAATTTTATCACTTTCGCTCTAGACTCTGCAAACTCATCATTTCGACTTAATTCGACTGCTTCTGCTACATTGTTGGTCATGTTCGCCAGGAGCCTCGCCATATGAGGCGAGACGTCCTGTTCTATCAGTCTGTCTTCAATTGCTTTGGGCTGCAAAGGCTGAAAAGGAAGGGTTTGGCATCTTGAAATGATGGTATCCAATAACCTTTGAGGCTGCTCAGTAATAAGGATGGCCATTGTGTCTCTGTTCGGTTCCTCTAAAAACTTCAGCAGGCTGTTTGCCGCATTAGCCGTCATTTGATCTGCATGGGATATGATGTACAGCTTTTTATGCGATTCAAGCCCTGTTTTAGAAAACTCTTCTTGCAGCGCTTGAATTTGCGCCTTTTTAATCGATAACCCATCAGGCTGGACCAGATGGAGATCAGGGTGGTTTCCCGACTCAATCCGCTTACAATTTCTGCAGTTCTCACAAGGCTCTGCTCCGTCTTCCAGACAAAAAAAGCTTTTCGCAAGAAGCATTGCGGCCTCCAGCTTGCCTGTTCCTTTTTTGCCCTCAAATAAATAAGCGTGTGATAGTCTGTCCTTCTCAATACTATTATATAAAAGCTTCATTACTCTGGGCTGAAGCTCGGTCATTTCCTTCCAGGATATTGCCATTGTATCACTCTCTATGTGTAAAGGTTAATCAATAAACCTTTTATTTCGCCAATACGCTCCAGCAAATCAATTGCCGGCTTTTCCTGATCCATCATCTCTTCAGTAAGCTTTATCAATTTCTCGTCTATTTCTTTCACAAGTCCCAGCGTTCTGCTGTTTCCGTAAAGATCAAAGCTTTTCGACGTTTCATGTGAAAGGCCGCTGTCAACAGCTTCTTTGACAAAACGTTTCACAAGCCCTTTAAATCTTGCCAAGTCTTTAAAATTCCGTGATTTCGTCAGTCTTTTCCCAAACGCTTCTATGTCCGTTAACATCCTGGTGAGCTGATCAAACTTCAATTTGCTGCTTTGGTTCTCCATTGATGTTTTAAAAGAAGCTGAAATCTCAGCTGTTTTCATAGAAGGAAGCTGCTTATTATCTATAAATGTGCGTATATCTTTATTAATTTTCACAGTTTCAAATCCTTAAAATTGATGAAATTCATCGACTGGAAGGACAAACACTGTCGCTCCGCCAACTTCAACTTCGACTGGATAAGGGACATATGAATCAGCATTTCCGCCCATTGGAGATACAGGAGCAATCATCTGATCACGTTTCTGTCCGTTTTCTTTAATGAGGCTCAATGCTTTATCGACGCGTATATCCTCGACACCAATCATAAACGTTGTATTGCCTGATTTAAGAAATCCTCCCGTCGTCGCAAGCTTTGTGACTCTAAAGTTGTGATCTGTTAAAGTTTTCAAAAGTCTGTTGCTGTCCTGATCTTGTACAACTGCCACTATTAATTTCATCTGTAAAGGCCTCCTTTAGATTGGAAACAACAATGATCTCGTTTACATTATTATATCAACTAATGAGAAACAGGTCACAATTGAATTTTTTTCAACGCTTCATTGATAACCTTTAGAACGTCCTGAACAACGAGGTCTTTCGATTGTGCTGCATCAACTGAATGAAATCTTTCTGGAAAACGTTTTATCAGCTCCCGATAACCTTCCTGAACCTTTGTATGGAAGCTCAACTTTTCCAGATCGAGCCGGTTTTTCTCCCGAGAGCCGTTCGCATCAATACGCTTCAGGCCTTCTTCCGGATCAATTGAAAAATAAATTGTGACATGAGGCATCATATCTCCAATGGCGAATTGGTTAATCGAAAGAACCTCATCAATCCCAAGGCCTCTTGCATATCCTTGGTATGCGAGTGAACTGTCTATGAATCTGTCACAAAGTACAATATGCCCCTGCTCTAAAGCAGGTGTTACTTTTTCAACTAAATGCTGACGTCTTGCAGCTGCATATAAGAGAGCTTCTGTTTTCGGATCCATTAACGTGTTGTTCTCGTTTAGAATAACTTCTCGAATTTGTTCTGCGATATCTATGCCGCCTGGTTCCCGTGTTGCTGTAACCTGAAGGCCTTCTGCTATCAGTATCTTTTTTACTTCCTGCAATACAGTCGTTTTTCCCGCGCCTTCAGGACCTTCAAATGTAATAAATAAACCGCTCATGATTTCTCCTCTTCTATATAAACAAGTAATTGCTTCTCATTGATTTTCATATTCCCTTGAACATGCGTTTTCATGCTGATCAAGCGGCTGAGCTTTTGCACGCTTTCCCTTGTGATTCTTTCGCCTGCCATAATCATCGGAATTCCCGGCGGATAAGGTATAACATCCTCTGCATTCAGCCGGCCTGCCGCTTTATCAAAACCCACATATTCTTTCTGTAACGTGTTTAAAACCTTTTTCGGATAAGGCATTACAGTAATAGGCTGTGCTTCCCATTCTGGAGAAACATTCATCTGGTCCGTTGGAGTCTTTTCGATCTCTTGATCAATTTTCTTAATCGTTTCAGCAGTAATTCTTCTTTTTCCTCCCAAGGGAAGAACAAGCAAAACCTGATTTTCATCGGCAAGCTCTGTGAATATGTTGACACGCTCTAATATTTTTTGCAGTGTAAAACCTGAATGGCCACATTTGGAACGAATGGTGAGTTTCAGCGGATCCGTTGTAATCCGTTGATTGGCCGGTTCAACCGCTTCAGCATATCCAAGTGAATCAAACGTTTGTTTAATCGATTGAATATGCTGCAGAACGTCAGGAAGCTTTTGTTCCTCTATCATATGCTGCAGATAAGCGCGGGCAAGATCCAATGAAGCCATTATCGGATAAGACGGGCTGCTGCTTTGTAAACGATTCAAGTAATCCGCTACCCGGTTCCGTTCAATTTTGTTGCTATTGAGGTGCAAATAAGACCCCATCGTCATGGCAGGCAGCGTTTTGTGCGCCGACTGAACAACAATATCTGCTCCCATTTGCAATGCTGAAGCCGGGAAAGGCTCCCCTAAAACAAAGTGTGCGCCGTGCGCTTCATCCACCAGCACAGGAATCCCGTATTGATGGGCCTCTGAAATGATTTCAGTCAAATCCGCGCTATGTCCATAGTATGTGGGATTGGTCAGCACCAACCCCTTCGCATTTGGATATGCCTTTAAAGCTTCTTTTATCGTACCAAGCGGGACATGCGTAGGCACATGCATTATTTCATCAATGTCAGGTGCGAGATAAACCGGCTCAGCTCCAGCCAAATCAACAGCATGAAAGACAGATTTATGGCAGTTTCTTTGGATCAGGATCGTATCTCCAGGATCACAAACTGATAAAATCATCGCTAAGTTTCCGACAGTCGTGCCGTTCACAAGAAAAAAACTTTCTGCCGATCCATACAATTGGCTGACAAGATCTTGGGCTTCCTTAATCACACCTGAAGGATGATGCAAATCATCAAGCCCCGATAGTTCAGTCAGGTCAATTGTAAGAAGCGGGTTGTATATGGTCTTAGCCTCATCAAAAAAGACATCTCCATTGTGATGTCCCGGAACGTGAAATGAATGAGAATTTCTTCTCGCATGTTGAATCAGTGCATGATATAAAGGTGTGTTCATTAAAACAATCCCTTGAATGTGTATTCTTACTCTTTATTATATCGTTCCTATGACAGAACTTAAAGCTAAGACTTACTGGTAAACTACCTTTCCTTTATCGCGAGCAGCTTTTGCTTCAAATCGCCTTCCATCATCATGAGCTCTTCTTCAGCCTGTCGGCGTTTGAGCCGCCCTTCTTCTTGAATCGTCAGCGTTTCTTCAAGCGTACTGATTAAGCTTTCCTGCACCTTCTTTAACGTATCAATATCAACAAGCCCTCGTTCATTTGCTTTCACTGTTTCAATTGTATTGGTTTTTAAAAGCTCCGCGTTTTTTAGCAAAAGCTCATTTGTTGTATCGGATACTTTTTGCTGTGCATCCACAGCGTTTCGCTGCCGTAAAAGTGTCAAAGCAATCGCTACTTGGTTTTTCCAAAGCGGGATTGCGGTTACAATGGATGACTGGATTTTTTCAGCTAATGCCTGATTCGTATTTTGAATTAACCTAATTTGCGGAGCGCTTTGTATGGTAATTTGCCTGCTCAAGAGCAAATCGTGCACTCTTTTATCCAGTCGGTCAGCAAATTGGATCAAATCGTTTACTTCTTGAACGGCCATTTGATTATGTTCACTTGATTCGGCCTGTCGTTTCAGTTCAGGAATTGTTTTCGTTCTTAATTCATCCAGCTTTAATTCACCAGCAGCAATATAAACATTCAGTGCAGAGAAATATTCTTTGTTTTTATCATATAACTGCTCTAACAGCTTATTATCACTGAGTAATGCATTTTTCGAATGCTCAAGTTTTAAACTGATTCTGTCTATCTGCACACTCGTCTTTTGATACTTTGACAGTACCTCCTGTAGAGAATGAGACACTTTCCCAAACATGCGTGCCAAGAAACCTTTTTTCTTAGACTGCAGTTCATCTGGATTTACTTGCTCCAGCTTTTTCATCAGCTCACCAAGGATTTCACCGATTTCCCCGACGTCCTTCTTTTGAACATGATCAATCATCGTATGAGAAAAATTCAGCAGCTTAGACTGAGCTTGTGAACCGTATAAGACAATACTGTTCATCTTGTTATGATCAATCTGTTCAGCCAACTGGTATGCTTTTTCTTTGTTTTCTTCGGGCAGAACATCGACAAGCCGCACTGACTGCTTTTCTGATTCGACAGCCTCCCCCTTTGGTATTTCGATATCACCAAAAGGGTCTGCCAACAATCCGTCTATTTGAAGTTCGCTTCGATCCTTATTCACCGTCCTTGCCCCTTCCGTTATTTTTTCAAAGAATGCTTCGCTGCATCTAATTCAAATTGCAGTTCACCAATTTCGTCGCCCATTAATTGAGTTAAATCTTCTTCTAAACGCTTCGTCAATTCAGCAAGTGTGATACGCACTTCACTCAACGACATCGAAAGCTCTTTGTTTTTTTTCGGATGAGAAGAAAGAAAAGCATATTTCTCTGTCAGTTCCACAACAGAATCTAGAGTCTGATAAAAGAAACGCTCAGCCCGATAAAACCGTTTTGGCTCTTTTTTGGTTAATATATAGATCCTTCTGACAAGTCTCAGCATCTCTGCATTTTGCTTAAACATCTGGATACTTTTTGCCTGAAATAAAGCTTTTCTAAGACGGATTATTTTTTGCCTTGCTTCCTCAAGATTTTTCTTGATGTACGCATATTCTCTTCCCGTCAGTTCATGTTTTTTAAGAAATAACCGTCTCGAATTCCACAAACCCGCTGTGTATACGAGAGCTGCTGATGAAACGCCATATACAAAAGATAAAAAAAATGATTGGTTAAAACCAAAAAAACTCAATAATCCTATGAAAACAAAAGTCGCACTGCTTGTGAAACTCCATATCAAAAATTGAAGAAATCTATGCATCACTTCATCGACTCCTGTGAGTATTTCATATTTAACATTATTATCTACTACGTTTAGTCCCTAAACAAGTTTCATGTTCTTTTATCGTATCCACTGCTTTATATAAAGTGAAAAATGGTAAAAAAAAAGACCTTCTCAGGTCTAAGAATATAATGGCGGTGTATGAATGCTCTTTAGTTTTTTGACATAAAAGGCATAGTCAGGATCGGAAGTTGCTGTAGAAATTACTTTTCTCTCACAATCTAAGCATATGAATTTTGTATAAAGATGAATCCCTCTGCTTTTCTCTTGTTCGCAAATAATACATGTTTGATGGTGTTTAACCGTTTCGTCCATCGTCCCCACCTCCGTACAATTAGCCTTTCCTGAAACCTGTTATTGTATACATTATTTAGATCTTTTGGAATCTTGAGATCAGTATATGGGCTATATAAGCTGTCGGTGTTTGTATTGTTTTGATTTCACTTGTACTTGGACAAACAAAAAACCCAGCTCAATGAGCTGGGTTTTACCCTTGCTTGGCGGCGTCCTACTCTCACAGGGGGAAACCCCCGACTACCATCGGCGCT
>NZ_JAJHVY010000029.1:0-60152 GCF_020861455.1 Bacillus sp. AF23 | reverse complement strand
GAGCTGACAGATACTAATCGATCGAGGACTTAACCTAATGTCTAATGATGTCACACCTGTTATCTAGTTTTGAGAGAACACTCTCAATTGTTTGGTGGCGATAGCGAAGAGGTCACACCCGTTCCCATGCCGAACACGGAAGTTAAGCTCTTCAGCGCCGATGGTAGTCGGGGGTTTCCCCCTGTGAGAGTAGGACGCCGCCAAGCAATTAACGAAAGGGCAGCTCATATGAGCTGCCCTTTTTTGCGTTCTGCTTATTGGTATCATAAAATTTCATTTAGTTATATAATATAATAACTTCACAGAGAAATTTTAAGTGAATAATCAGGTTTTATGGATTTAGAAAATGGAAATACTTAAGATAGAGCGAGAAAGTTGAAAATTCTCGAAAAACACCTTATAGTAAGATTAAAGTCAAATATAGTCAAAGTCAATAAAGGAGGGGGTTGAGTGGGACATAATATTTCTGACATCATTGAACAGTACTTGAAACAAGTGTTAGATCAAAATGGCAAGGAAATTTTAGAAATTAAACGTAGTGAAATTGCAGATAAATTTCAATGTGTTCCTTCCCAAATAAATTATGTCATCAACACCAGATTTACAAGCGAGAGAGGATATATTGTTGAGAGCAAACGCGGGGGCGGCGGTTACATCAGAATCATTAAAATTAAAATGAATAATGAAGTTGTCCTAATCAATAATATTATTTCTCAAATTAATACCCATTTGTCTCAAGCAGCCTCTGATGACATTATTTTAAGGCTATTAGAAGACAAGGTGATTTCTGAAAGAGAAGCAAAAATGATGGTCAGCGTGATGGATCGCTCAGTACTGTACATTGATTTGCCTGAACGCGATGAATTAAGAGCGAGAATGATTAAAGCTATGCTGACCGCTTTAAAATTAAAATAAGCGGGTGAAAAGATTGATTTGTCAAGAGTGCAATGAGAGACCAGCCACTTTTCACTTTACAAAGGTTGTTAACGGAGAGAAAAAAGAGGTTCACATCTGCGAACAATGTGCAAAAGAACATAGCGATTCATATGGTATAAGTGCAAGTCATGGTTTCTCTATTCATAATTTACTATCAGGCTTACTGAACATGGATTCTTCATTTCAGAATGCTGGAACTCAAATGTTCAGCCATTCCGAGCAAATATCTGCTTGTCCGAAGTGCGGAATGACATTTCAGCAATTTAGAAAAACCGGCCGATTTGGCTGTGCCGAATGTTATAAAACATTTCATAGCAACATTACACCGATCTTACGCAAAGTTCACAGCGGAAACACTGTGCATGGCGGGAAAATACCGAAACGTATAGGCGGCAACCTGCATGTCAGACGACAGATCGATATGTTGAAAAAAGAATTAGAAGCTTTAATACTACAAGAAGAATTTGAAAATGCAGCCCATGTGAGAGATCAAATTCGTTCATTAGAACAGTCACTCAAAAGTACAGATAGTGAGGAGGAACAGGGGTAATGTCGCTAAAGCATTTTATTCAGGACGCATTAAGCAGTTGGATGAAGCAGAAAGGCCCTGAAAGTGACATTGTACTCAGCAGCCGCATACGTTTAGCTAGGAACTTTGAAAATATTCGATTCCCTACGCGATATTCCAATGAAGAAGCCTCATCCATCTTACAACAGTTTGAAGAACAGTTTTCAGAACAAGAAATTCCCGGTGTCGGCAAATTCCTTTTGATCAGAATGAACGACGCACAGCCTTTAGAAAAACGGGTGCTTGTTGAAAAGCATCTCATCAGCCCTAATTTGACAGAGTCTCCTTTTGGCGGCTGTTTGCTTTCTGAAAATGAGGAAGTAAGCGTCATGTTGAATGAGGAGGATCACATTAGAATTCAGTGTCTTTTCCCAGGTTTTCAGCTTCCGCAAGCAATGAAAGCCGCAAACCAAGTTGATGACTGGATTGAGGAAAAGGTTGATTATGCATTTAGTGAGCAAAGAGGTTACTTAACCAGCTGTCCTACAAATGTAGGTACGGGCTTAAGGGCTTCAGTCATGATGCATCTTCCGGCACTGGTTTTAACTAGGCAAATAAATCGAATTATACCGGCTATTAATCAATTAGGCTTAGTTGTTAGAGGAATTTATGGAGAAGGCAGCGAAGCAGTAGGAAATATCTTTCAAATTTCAAATCAAATCACGCTTGGAAAGTCGGAGCAGGATATTGTCGATGACCTTAACAGCGTAGCCGCCCAGCTGATTGAACAGGAACGATCTGCTCGAGAAGCGCTTTACCAAACCTCTAAGATTGAGCTTGAGGATCGTGTGTATCGATCCTATGGAGTCTTGTCCAATTGCCGGATGATAGAATCGAAAGAAACTGCAAAGTGTCTTTCAGATGTTCGGCTAGGTATAGACTTAGGCATTATAAAAGGACTTTCAAGCAATATACTTAATGAACTGATGATTTTAACACAGCCGGGATTTTTACAGCAGTACTCGGGAGGCGCTTTGCGTCCGAACGAAAGAGATATACGAAGAGCGGCTCTTATCAGAGAACGGCTTCACTTAGAAATGAATGGGAATAGACAGGAGGATGAATCGATATGATGTTTGGAAGATTTACAGAACGAGCTCAAAAGGTACTGGCGCTTGCACAAGAAGAAGCACTTCGTTTAGGTCATAACAATATCGGCACTGAGCATATTTTATTAGGACTGGTGCGAGAAGGAGAGGGCATCGCTGCTAAAGCACTTCAAGCGCTTGGACTTGGTTCAGATAAAATCCAAAAAGAAGTTGAGAGCTTAATTGGGCGCGGACAGGAAATGTCTCAAACGATTCATTATACTCCGAGAGCTAAAAAAGTTATTGAGCTATCAATGGATGAGGCCAGAAAACTCGGCCATTCTTATGTGGGAACAGAGCATATTCTTCTTGGGCTTATTCGCGAAGGTGAAGGTGTGGCTGCGAGAGTGCTTAACAATCTCGGAGTCAGCTTGAATAAAGCAAGACAGCAAGTGCTTCAGCTTCTTGGAAGTAATGAAACAGGTTCATCAGCGGCTGGAACAAACAGCAATGCGAATACGCCTACACTAGATAGCCTGGCAAGAGATTTAACAGCGATTGCGAAGGAAGACAGCCTTGATCCGGTTATCGGCAGAAGCAAAGAAATTCAGCGTGTCATTGAAGTGCTGAGCCGCAGAACGAAAAACAATCCTGTTCTGATTGGGGAACCGGGCGTAGGGAAAACGGCTATCGCAGAAGGTCTCGCACAGCAAATTATCAATAATGAAGTTCCCGAAATTTTACGGGATAAACGCGTTATGACATTAGACATGGGAACAGTTGTTGCCGGTACCAAATATCGCGGTGAATTTGAGGACCGCTTGAAAAAAGTTATGGATGAAATCCGTCAGGCAGGAAATATCATTCTATTCATTGATGAGCTCCATACACTAATCGGAGCGGGCGGAGCAGAAGGTGCCATTGATGCATCCAACATTTTGAAACCTTCACTTGCTCGCGGAGAACTTCAGTGCATTGGTGCGACAACTCTTGATGAGTACCGTAAATATATTGAAAAAGATGCAGCTCTGGAACGCCGTTTTCAGCCAATCCAGGTTGATCAGCCGTCTGTAGACGAAAGCATTCAAATCCTAAAAGGCTTGCGTGACCGATATGAAGCCCACCACCGCGTTTCTATCACTGACGAAGCCATTGAGGCTGCGGTTAAGCTTTCTGACAGATATATCTCTGACCGTTTCCTTCCGGATAAAGCTATTGACTTGATCGATGAAGCGGGTTCAAAGGTCAGACTGCGTTCCTTTACAACGCCTCCTAATTTAAAAGAGCTGGAACAGAAACTTGATGAAGTTCGTAAAGAGAAGGATGCTGCGGTGCAAAGCCAAGAATTTGAAAAAGCGGCTTCCTTGCGTGATACGGAACAGCGTTTGCGTGAACAAGTGGAAGATACGAAAAAATCATGGAAAGAGAAGCAGGGTCAGGAAAACTCAGAGGTTTCTGTGGATGATATTGCGATGGTTGTATCCAGCTGGACCGGGGTGCCTGTATCAAAAATCGCTCAAACTGAAACTGATAAGCTTCTTAATATGGAGAGCATTCTTCATTCCCGTGTCATCGGCCAAGATGAAGCTGTTGTAGCCGTTGCTAAAGCGGTCAGACGTGCAAGAGCAGGGCTAAAAGATCCTAAACGCCCAATCGGCTCATTCATATTCTTAGGCCCTACAGGTGTAGGTAAAACGGAGCTTGCACGGGCACTTGCTGAGTCTATCTTCGGTGATGAAGAAGCCATGATCAGAATTGATATGTCTGAATACATGGAAAAACACTCGACTTCTAGACTTGTAGGTTCACCTCCAGGGTATGTGGGATACGATGAGGGCGGGCAATTAACAGAGAAGGTAAGAAGAAAACCATACTCTGTTGTGCTTCTTGATGAGATTGAGAAAGCGCACCCTGACGTCTTCAATATCCTCCTCCAAGTTCTTGAAGACGGACGATTGACTGATTCTAAAGGCCGTACAGTTGATTTCCGCAACACGATTCTGATCATGACGTCAAACGTCGGAGCAAGTGAGCTGAAACGCAACAAATATGTCGGCTTCAACGTTCAGGATGAGACGCAAAATCATAAAGACATGAAGGATAAAGTGATGGGTGAGCTGAAACGTGCGTTCAGACCGGAATTCATCAACCGTATTGATGAAATTATCGTCTTCCATTCACTCGAGAAAAAACATCTGGCTGAAATCGTGTCATTGATGTCTGATCAATTAACGAAACGTCTTAAAGAACAGGACCTTTCTATTGAATTGACGGAAGCTGCGAAAGCAAAAGTCGCGGAAGAGGGCGTAGACCTTGAATACGGTGCCCGCCCGCTCAGAAGAGCCATTCAAAAACATGTGGAGGACCGATTATCTGAAGAGCTGCTCAGAGGTAACATTCATAAAGGACACCATATCGTTCTTGATGTAGAAGATGGCGAATTTGTCGTAAAAACGACTGCTAAAACGAATTAATATAGAAGATGAAAATGAGGCATACAGCATGTAAGTGTATGCCTCAATTTCGTATCAAGAAATAGAACAAGGGAGAGGTCTTACACTATTTATGGCTAAAACAAAATCTAAATTCATCTGCCAATCCTGCGGCTACGAGTCTCCAAAATGGATGGGGAAATGTCCGGGCTGCGGTGCTTGGAATACAATGGTGGAAGAAATGATTAAAAAAGCACCGGCCAATCGGAGAGCGGCTTTTTCTCATTCTGTTCAAACCGTACAGAAACCTTCCCCGATAACATCAATCGAAACATCAGAAGAACCCCGGGTTAAAACACAGCTTGGCGAGTTTAACAGAGTGCTCGGCGGCGGTGTGGTGAAGGGCTCACTTGTTTTAATTGGCGGGGACCCCGGCATCGGAAAATCGACCTTATTACTGCAAGTATCCGCTCAGTTATCTGGTTCAACACGTCATGTTCTGTACATTTCAGGAGAAGAATCGGTAAAACAAACGAAATTAAGAGCAGACCGCCTGGGCATAAATAATCCCTCACTGCATGTTTTATCCGAAACCGATATGGAGTATATTTCGTCTGCTATAGAAGAGATGAATCCAGCGTTTGTGGTTGTTGACTCTATTCAAACGGTTTATCAAAGCGATATCACATCGGCTCCCGGCAGTGTGTCACAGGTAAGAGAATGTACAGCCGAGCTGATGAAAATTGCAAAGACAAAAGGTATTCCGATATTTATTGTAGGTCACGTAACGAAAGAAGGATCCATAGCGGGGCCGAGACTGCTGGAGCATATGGTTGACACTGTTTTATACTTTGAAGGAGAACGTCACCATACTTTCCGAATCTTACGGGCTGTAAAAAACCGCTTTGGTTCTACAAACGAAATGGGTATTTTTGAAATGCGGGAAGAAGGGCTCACTGAGGTACTGAATCCTTCAGAGATCTTCTTAGAAGAGCGTTCGGCGGGATCTGCGGGGTCGAGCATAACGGCTTCTATGGAAGGTACAAGGCCGATTCTTGTTGAAATTCAGGCGCTCATCTCGCCAACAAGCTTTGGCAATCCGCGGCGCATGGCAACAGGGATAGATCATAACAGGGTGTCACTGTTAATGGCTGTGTTAGAAAAAAGAGTAGGTCTGCTGCTGCAAAATCAGGATGCATATTTGAAGGTAGCGGGCGGCGTCAAACTTGATGAACCTGCGATTGATCTTGCTATAGCGGTCAGTATCGCATCAAGCTTTAGAGACACACCTCCAAATCCTGCAGATTGCTTTATAGGAGAAGTGGGATTAACCGGAGAAGTCCGTCGGGTATCAAGGATTGAACAGCGTGTAAAAGAAGCGGCAAAGCTTGGTTTTAAACGCATGATCATACCTGCGGCAAATCTGGATGGATGGACGAAACCAAAAGGGATTGAGGTCATCGGAGTAGCAAATGTTGCAGAGGCACTTCGTACTTCATTAGGAGGATAATAGATGGAAAAAGAGAAAAAAGGGGCGAAACATGAGTTAGACCTGTCTTCTATTTTGCAGTTTGTTGCTCCTGGAACACCGCTTAGAGCGGGGATAGAAAATGTACTGAGAGCAAATACAGGCGGTCTGATTGTTGTTGGATATAATGATAAAGTAAAAGAAGTGGTGGATGGCGGTTTCCACATTAACACTGCTTTTTCTCCGGCGCATTTATATGAACTGGCTAAAATGGATGGTGCGATTATTTTAAGTGATTCTGGTCAAAAGATCCTATATGCCAATACACAATTGATGCCAGAAGCCACAATTTCTTCGTCAGAAACAGGAATGCGGCACCGCACCGCCGAAAGAGTAGCTAAGCAAACCGGCTGTCTCGTTATCGCAATTTCTGAGAGAAGAAATGTCATAACGTTATATCAGGAAAGTATGAAGTATACACTAAAAGACATAGGGTTTATTTTAACAAAAGCGAATCAAGCCATTCAAACTCTAGAAAAATATAAAACAATTCTGGACAAAACGATTAATGCACTAAACGCATTAGAGTTTGAGGAACTCGTTACATTCAGCGATGTTCTGTCTGTGATGCACCGTTATGAAATGGTGCTGCGAATCAAAAATGAAATCAACATGTATATCAGGGAACTGGGAACAGAAGGTCATTTGATTAAGCTGCAGGTCATCGAACTGATTACTGATATGGAAGAAGAGGCTGCTTTATTTATTAAGGATTATGTGAAAGAAAAAATTAAAGATCCATTTGTCCTTTTAAAAGAGCTGCAGGATATGTCCAGCTATGATTTGCTTGACGATTCCATTGTTTATAAGCTGCTTGGTTATCCGGCTTCTACAAATCTTGATGACTATGTTCTGCCTAGAGGATACAGGCTGCTAAATAAGATTCCGCGCCTTCCGATGCCGATTGTGGAGAATGTGGTGGAGGCATTTGGCGTCCTGCCGAGAATTATTGAGGCCAGTGCAGAAGAATTAGATGAAGTAGAGGGTATCGGTGAAGTACGAGCCCAAAAAATCAAAAAGGGCTTAAAACGCCTTCAAGAGAAGCATTATTTAGACAGGCAGCTATGATTTTCGGTTAAAACCATATCTTTACGGGTATATTATTGTTGGTTTTTGTTTATTCTGATATTCGTAGGTTGCGTAAAATCTTGTGAAATACAACAATTTTCTTTAAAGGAGGTGGGGGTATGTTAAAACGAATAGTTCAGGCGTTCTTCATTATCTTCGGCGGCGTTGTTGGTATATTTTTAATACCTGAATTGTTTGTACTGTTAAGTTTACAGGACATACCTTTAATAACAAACGCATATACGTCTGCGGCAATAGGTGCAATTATCTTTTTTCTCATCAGTATATGGGGTACAGATTACGTTGTGAACTGGGTGAAGTGGATAGAGGATTCATTATTAAAAGCGCCGGTTCCAGATTTGTTATTTGGAAGTCTTGGCTTAGTATTTGGACTTATAATTGCTTATCTTATCGTAAACGTTATTCCTTTAGACAATATACCTTACCGCATACTCAGCACAATCATCCCTGTGTTTTTAGCATTCTTTCTCGGTTATCTTGGCTTTCAGGTGGGCTTTAAGAAAAAGGATGAATTGATCAGCCTATTCTCCATTTCCGCCAGAATGCAAAAGAAAAAAGGAACTGCCGATGAAGAGAACGAGGTCCAAGACAAAAAGCTGAAAATCCTGGACACAAGTGTTATTATTGATGGGAGAATTGCGGATATTTGCCAGACTGGTTTTTTAGAGGGAATTATCGTGATTCCGCAGTTTGTCCTTGAGGAATTGCAGCATATCGCTGACTCCTCAGATGTGTTAAAACGCAACAGAGGGCGCCGCGGTCTTGATATCCTGAACCGCATTCAGAAAGAATTAGATATTAAAGTTGAAATTTATGAAGGTGACTTTGAAGATATTCAGGAGGTTGACAGCAAGCTGGTCAAACTCGCTAAGCTGACATCCGGAGTCGTTGTGACGAATGATTTTAATTTAAATAAAGTGTGCGAGCTTCAGAAGGTAGCAGTGTTAAACATTAATGACCTTGCCAACGCGGTCAAGCCTGTTGTGCTTCCGGGTGAGGAAATGAATGTTCAGGTCATTAAAGACGGCAAAGAGCATAATCAGGGAGTCGCTTACTTGGATGACGGCACTATGATTGTCGTTGAAGAAGGACGGAATTATATCGGCAAACACATTGATGTTCTCGTCACAAGCGTGCTGCAGACAGCAGCGGGACGAATGATTTTTGCCAAGCCTAAGCTGTTGGAGAAGGCGCTGTAAAGGGAGAAAAAACAATGAATTATGATGTGGTAATTCTTGCGGCCGGACAGGGGAAACGGATGAAGGCAGGGAGAAATAAACTGTTTATCGAGCTGAAAGGAGACCCGGTGATCATTCACACTTTACGGGTGTTTGACAGCCATCGTTCGTGCGGCAGAATCATTTTGGTGATTAACGAGCGCGAACGGGACGACTTTCAGCAATTGCTGAATCAATATCCGTTTCAAACCGCTATCGAGCTTGTAGCAGGCGGAGATGAACGCCAGCACAGTGTTTATAAAGGGCTCAAAGCCGTTAAACAAGAAAAGATTGTCCTCGTTCACGACGGCGCTCGCCCTTTTATAAAGCATGACCAGATTGACGAACTGATTGCTGAAGCGGAGCAGACCGGAGCGGCCATCCTGGCTGTTCCGGTAAAAGATACGATTAAACGCGTTCAAGATTTAGAAGTCAGTGAGACGATTGAACGTTCAAGCTTGTGGGCTGTCCAAACGCCACAAGCTTTTCGTCTTTCTTTATTGATGGAGGCTCACGCTGAGGCAGAGCGCAGAGGGTTTTTAGGAACGGATGACGCCAGTCTCGTCGAACAGCTTGAGGGCCGTTCGGTTCGTGTTGTAGAAGGTAACTATACAAATATTAAGCTGACGACTCCTGATGATTTAACGTCAGCTGAAGCTATCATGGAAGCAGAAAGTGGGAATAATCATGTTTAGAATCGGACAAGGTTTTGATGTGCACCAATTAGTAGAGGGCCGGCCTCTCATTATCGGCGGAGTTGAAATCCCGTATGAAAAAGGATTGCTCGGACATTCTGACGCGGATGTATTATTGCACACCGTTGCTGACGCATGCCTCGGAGCTGTCGGGGAGGGCGACATCGGCAAGCATTTCCCTGATACAGATTCGGAGTTCAAGGATGCTGATTCGTTTAAATTACTTCAGCATGTCTGGGGGATTGTGAAACAGAAAGGGTATGTACTTGGAAATATTGACTGTACGATCATTGCACAGAAGCCGAAGATGGCGCCGTACATAGAAGGCATGAGAAAAAGAATCGCCGAAGGGCTTGAGGCAGAGGTCTCCCAAGTGAATGTTAAAGCGACCACAACCGAAAAGCTTGGATTTACAGGAAGGGCGGAAGGAATAGCCGCTCAAGCCACAGTGCTGATACAAAAAGGCTAACTTGTTTTGATGCCCGGTCTATTTGGTGGTAGAATAGATGCATACATTTAGCCTGAGGCCATACATGAGATGAAAGGAAGTATATGAAATGGGAAACGAAGTACGCGTCCGTTATGCACCGAGTCCAACAGGACATTTGCATATTGGAAATGCCAGAACGGCGCTTTTTAATTATTTATTTGCCCGCAACCAAGGCGGCAAGTTTATTATCCGTGTTGAGGACACTGATAAAAAACGCAACATTGAGGGCGGAGAACAAAGCCAGCTCAACTATTTAAAATGGCTTGGCATCGACTGGGATGAGAGTGTGGATGTCGGCGGAGATTACGGCCCATACCGTCAGTCCGAGCGTAATGATATCTATAAGGTTTACTATGAAGAGCTGCTTGAAAAAGGGCTTGCTTATAAATGTTTCTGTACGGAAGAAGAACTTGAAAAAGAACGTGAAGAGCAGATTGCCCGCGGAGAGATGCCGCGTTATTCCGGAAAGCACAGAGATCTGACTCAGGAAGAACAGGAAAAATTCCTTGCAGAGGGCAGAAAGCCGAGTATTCGTTTCCGCGTCCCTGAAGGAAAAATCATTGCGTTCAATGATATTGTAAAAGGTGAAATTTCTTTCGAATCTGATGGCATCGGCGACTTTGTTATTGTGAAAAAAGACGGAACGCCGACTTATAACTTTGCAGTAGCTGTGGATGACTATCTAATGAAAATGACGCACGTGCTGCGCGGTGAGGACCATATTTCGAATACACCAAAACAGATCATGATCTTTCAAGCGTTCGGCTGGGATATTCCTCAGTTCGGCCACATGACGCTGATTGTAAATGAAAGCCGTAAAAAGCTCAGCAAACGTGATGAATCAATTATTCAATTCATTGAGCAATATAAAGAGCTTGGCTACTTGCCGGAGGCGCTGTTCAACTTTATCGGCCTGCTGGGCTGGTCGCCGGTGGGAGAAGAAGAGCTTTTCACAAAAGAAGAGTTTATTGAAATTTTTGATGTGAATCGTTTATCTAAATCACCAGCTTTGTTTGATATGCATAAGCTGAAATGGGTCAACAACCAATATGTGAAAAAATTGGATCTTGATCAGGTTGTTGAGCTTACGCTTCCGCATCTTCAAAAAGCCGGTAAAGTTGGCAATGAACTATCTCCTGAAGAACAAGAATGGGTTCGTAAACTGATTTCTCTATATCATGAGCAATTGAGCTACGGTGCGGAAATTGTTGAGCTGACTGATTTGTTCTTTACGGATGAGATCGAGTATAATCAAGAAGCAAAAGCTGTTTTAGAAGAAGAACAGGTGCCTGAAGTGCTCAGCACATTTGCTGCGAAGCTTGAAGAGCTGGAGGAGTTCACTCCGGACCAGATCAAAGCTTCTATCAAAGCAGTGCAGAAAGAAACAGGTCATAAAGGGAAAAAACTGTTTATGCCGATCCGTGTTGCTGTAACAGGCCAAACTCACGGTCCTGAGCTTCCGCAATCAATTGAACTGATTGGAAAAGAATCTGCAATTCAGCGGTTGAAAAATATCTAAATAGATGATTGTTGACAGGGAAGAGTATAAAGCTTTAGACCAATACAGAAAGGATCTTCATTGGCTGAGAGAGATCCAGGAGTCGGGTTTTAGAAGTGCGCCCTTAAGACCTTTGAAGAACGTTTTTTGAAATCAGTATTCAAAGGCGGCCGCCGCCGTTACAGGCTGAAGTTGGGAGAGCAGGAGTCTGCTTTTCAAACAGAGTGGAACCGCGCGGTCAAAGCGTCTCTGTCATGTTTACATGCAGAGGCGCTTTTTTTATTGGGCCTAGAGGAAATAGATAGATGATAGCGGGTAGAATGGGGGGAAGCATGTGTTTTTTAAAATGCTCAAAGAAGACATTGATACGGTGTTCGATCAAGATCCTGCAGCACGAAGTTATTTTGAAGTGATTTTAACTTATTCCGGTTTACATGCTATATGGGCGCATCGGATTGCACATGCTTTATATAAACGAAAATTTTATTTCCTTGCACGCCTTATATCTCAGGTGAGCCGATTTTTTACAGGAATTGAAATCCATCCAGGGGCTACGATCGGAAGAAGATTTTTCATAGACCATGGGATGGGGGTTGTCATTGGGGAGACATGTGAAATCGGCAATAACGTAACCGTTTTTCAGGGGGTTACCCTCGGAGGAACGGGGAAAGAAAGGGGCAAAAGGCATCCGACAATTAAAGATGACGCATTGATAGCGACAGGTGCTAAAGTGCTCGGTTCAATAACTGTCGGTGAAGGCTCTAAAATAGGGGCTGGTTCAGTTGTGCTGCACGATGTTCCGGACTACTCTACAGTTGTCGGCATCCCGGGAAGGGTTGTCGTGCAAAACGGCAAGAAAATCAAACGGGATTTAAACCACCAGGATTTACCCGATCCGGTTGCTGACCGGTTTAAGTCTTTGGAACAGCAGATTTTAGAGCTGAAGACGGAACTTGAAGACAGAAAAGAAAGGATTAATCAAAAATGACAATCACTCTTTATAATACATTGACTAGACAGAAGGAAACATTTGTTCCTCTTGAAGAGGGAAAAGTGAAAATGTACGTGTGCGGACCGACGGTTTACAATTATATTCATATTGGAAATGCCCGTCCGGCCATCGTTTATGACACGGTTCGAAACTATTTGGAGTATAAAGGCTACGATGTCCAATATGTCTCTAATTTCACAGATGTAGATGATAAATTAATTAAAGCGGCAAATGAACTTGGTGAAGATGTTCCGACCATTTCTGAGCGTTTTATTAAGGCATACTTTGAAGATGTGGGCGCTCTTGGCTGCAGAAAAGCGGACCTTCATCCGCGCGTCATGGAAAACATGGACGCGATTATTGATTTCATAGATCAGCTGGTAAAAAAGGGCTATGCTTATGAATCTGAAGGTGACGTTTATTTCAAAACAAGAGCATTTGAGGGATACGGAAAGCTCTCGCAGCAATCGATTGATGAATTGAGATCTGGCGCGCGCATCCGAGTTGGCGAGAAAAAAGAAGATGCTCTTGATTTCGCTCTGTGGAAAGCGGCTAAAGAAGGAGAAATCTCTTGGGATAGCCCTTGGGGGAAAGGACGTCCGGGCTGGCACATCGAATGCTCTGCGATGGTGAAAAAGTACTTAGGTGATCAAATTGATATCCATGCAGGCGGCCAGGATTTAACATTCCCTCACCATGAAAATGAAATTGCTCAATCAGAAGCGCTGACTGGCAAAACATTTGCGAAATACTGGCTTCATAACGGCTATATCAATATCGATAATGAAAAAATGTCAAAATCACTCGGCAACTTTGTGCTTGTGCATGACATTATTAAACAGCATGATCCGCAGCTGCTCAGATTCTTTATGCTGTCTGTTCACTATCGTCACCCAATTAACTATTCAGAAGAGCTTCTGGAGAACACAAAGAGCGCGTTTAACCGGTTGAAAACAGCGTACAGCAACCTTCAGCACCGTTTAAACAGCAGCACGAATTTAACAGAAGATGATGATAAATGGCTTGCAAAGATTGAAGAACATCGAACAGCATTTGAAGAAGCAATGGATGATGATTTTAATACAGCGAATGCCATTTCTGTTTTATTCGATTTGGCGAAGAATGCGAACTATTATCTTCAGGAAGATCATACGGCAGATCACGTTATTACAGCGTTTATTGACATGTTTGACCGAATTGTTTCTGTCCTCGGTTTCTCATTGGGTGAGCAGGAGCTTCTGGATCAAGAGATTGAAGATTTGATTGAAAAAAGAAATGAAGCGCGCCGCAATCGTGATTTTGCTCTGTCTGATCAGATCCGCGACCAGCTGAAAAGCATGGATATCATTCTTGAAGATACAGCTCAAGGCACTCGCTGGAAACGAGGAGAATAACGGATGCTTGATTTTGAAACGATAAAAGATTCAAAGCAGCTTAACGGCCTTGCGCTTGCTTATATAGGTGATGCCATTTTTGAAGTTTATGTGAGGCATCACCTGCTTAAGCAGGGATTTACCAAACCAAATGATCTTCACAAGAAATCAAGCCGGATCGTATCGGCAAAGTCACAGGCTGAGATCCTTTTCTTTCTGCGGAATCAATCATTTTTCACGGAAGAAGAGGAAGCGGTGCTGAAAAGAGGCAGAAATGCCAAGTCGGGAACGATACCTAAAAATACAGATGTGCAGACGTACCGCTACAGTACAGCATTTGAAGCACTGCTGGGCTATCTTTTTCTTGAGAAAAAAGAAGAAAGACTGAATCAGCTTGTTGCTGAAGCTATACAATTCGGAACGGTCAGGGAGGAAAACAAATGAGTCAGCAACATGATTACGTCATAGGAAAAAATGCAGTGATCGAGACGTTAAAATCAGATCGCAAGCTGTATAAGCTGTGGATGGCGGAAAACACCGTAAAGGGACAAGCACAGCAGGTGATTGAGCTCGCGAAAAAGCAGGGCATCACCATTCAATACGTCCCTAGAAAAAAACTTGACCAAATGGTGACGGGGCAGCACCAAGGTGTAGTGGCGCAGGTCGCAGCGTATGAGTACGCGGAACTGGACGACTTATATAAAGCGGCAGAGGAAAGAAATGAACATCCTTTCTTTCTCATTCTGGACGAGCTTGAGGACCCTCATAATCTCGGTTCAATTATGAGAACAGCTGATGCAGTCGGCGCCCATGGCATTGTAATTCCAAAACGCAGAGCTGTCGGTCTGACAACTACAGTGGCAAAGGCTTCAACAGGCGCAATTGAGCATATTCCAGTGGCGAAGGTCACCAATTTGGCGCGAACGCTAGAGGAAATGAAAGAGCGGGGAATCTGGGTTGTCGGAACGGATGCATCCGCGCGGGAGGATTACCGCACAATGGACGGCAGCATGCCTTTGGCTCTCGTCATCGGAAGTGAAGGAAAAGGAATGGGACGCCTGATTAAAGAAAAATGTGATTTTCTTATTAAACTCCCGATGGCAGGTAAAGTTACTTCACTCAATGCATCTGTAGCGGCGGGGCTTTTGATGTATGAAGTCTACCGGAAGCGAAACCCTCTGGGAGAATAATGATCAATGGATATCCTGTTAGTAGACGGATACAACATGATTGGAGCCTGGCCGCAGCTGAAGGATTTAAAAGCGAACAGTTTTGAAGAGGCGAGAGACGTACTGATTCAGAAAATGGCGGAATATCAATCGTATACAGGAAACAGGGTTATTGTCGTATTTGACGCGCATCTTGTGAAGGGAATTGAGAAAAAACAGACTAACCACAGAGTTGAAGTGATTTTCACAAAAGAAAATGAGACTGCGGATGAGCGGATAGAAAAGCTGGCACAGGATCTGAATAACATTGCGACTCAAATTCACGTTGCGACCTCTGACTACACTGAGCAGTGGGCGATTTTCGGACAGGGGGCATTGCGAAAATCGGCCCGGGAGCTCTTGAGAGAGGTAGAAGCGATAGAAAGGCGAATTGAAAGGCGGGTAAGAAAGATCACTTCTGAAAAGCCAGCGGGTAAAATTGCTTTATCGGAAGAGGTTTTGAAAACGTTTGAAAAATGGCGGAGGGGCGACTTAGATTAAGTTGACGCTTTTTTGTCCAGTAATGTATAATATTTCTATCTACGTGCGCCGGGGGGATCGGAGTGAATCTACAGAACAACAAGGGAAAATTCAACAAAGAGCAGTTTTGCCAGTTGGAGGACGAGCAGGTCATTGAAAAGGTTCATGTTGGGGACAGTGATGCGTTAGATTACTTGATTACGAAGTACCGAAACTTTGTTCGTGCAAAAGCAAGATCCTATTTTTTAATAGGTGCGGACAGAGAAGATATTGTTCAGGAAGGAATGATAGGCCTCTATAAGTCTATTCGTGACTTCAAAGAGGACAAGCTTACCTCTTTCAAAGCTTTCGCAGAATTATGTATTACCCGCCAAATTATTACCGCAATAAAGACAGCTACTCGCCAGAAGCACATTCCTTTGAATTCCTACGTCTCATTAGATAAACCGATTTTTGATGAAGAATCAGATCGAACGCTGCTTGATGTCATTTCGGGAGCGAAAACGTTAAACCCAGAAGAAATGATTATCAATCAGGAAGAATTTGATGATATTGAAATGAAAATGGGAGAACTTTTAAGTGATTTAGAGAGAAAAGTACTTGTATTATATCTAGACGGAAGAAGCTACCAAGAGATTTCAGATGAGCTGAACCGCCATGTCAAATCGATCGATAACGCCCTTCAGCGAGTCAAACGCAAGCTGGAGAAGTACCTGGAAATTCGCGAGATCAGTTTGTAATAGGGATTTATGGTATATTGACAGTATTTTTCTGACTATGATATGTTACTTAAGATAAGAACTAATGTCTATTTAGAAAAAGGTGTAATGACATGAGAAAAAAGATTACGTTAGCATGCAAAACATGCGGAAACCGTAACTATACGACAATGAAGAGCTCTGCATCAGCGGCTGAGCGATTAGAAGTAAAGAAATACTGCAGTACTTGCAATTCACATACATCTCATCTTGAAACAAAATAGTGTTTGCGCTTTTAAATTGTGGAGGTCTTTTACATGCGTATTATGAGATTCTTTAAAGATGTTGGGAAAGAAATGAAAAAGGTAAGCTGGCCTAAAGGAAAAGAGTTAACTCGCTATACCATCACGGTTATTTCAACAGTTATCTTTTTTATTATCTTTTTTGCCCTCCTTGACACAGGAATTTCTCAATTAATTCGTTTAATAGTTGAATAATGATCAGCAATACGTGCTATAATAGATCATAATATCACTTGCCAAAACCCGTTCAGCGGGTTTTTTATTGTGGGTTAAAAATGAAAGTTATCATAGGCTTACCGCCTATTTTTTGCATGAAGCGTTATGGTAGTACACTAAAACCAAATGCGGGGAGGGAAGGACTGGACAGTCCTGAAGAGAATGGAAAAGAATTGGTATGTTGTTCACACGTACTCTGGTTATGAGAACAAAGTAAAAGCCAACTTGGAAAAACGTGTTGAATCAATGGGGATGCAGGATAAGATTTTTCGTGTAGTCGTACCTGAAGAAGAAGAGACGGATATCAAAAACGGCAAGAAAAAAGTCGTTAAAAAGAAAGTATTCCCTGGTTACGTCCTTGTTGAAATCGTAATGACGGATGATTCTTGGTATGTTGTCCGCAATACACCAGGTGTTACTGGATTCGTAGGTTCTGCCGGCTCTGGTTCAAAACCGACGGCGCTTCTTCCTGGCGAAGCAGAAACCATTCTGAAGAGAATGGGTATGGACGAACGCAAAACTGACATTGACTTTGAATTAAAAGAGACAGTGAAAGTGATAGACGGACCTTTTGCCAACTTTACGGGATCAATTGAAGAGATTGACTACGATAAAAGCAAGGTTAAAGTTTTCGTTAATATGTTCGGCCGTGAAACGCCGGTTGAGCTGGAATTTACCCAGATCGACAAATTGTAATGTGAAAAAACTTGAAATTGCTATATATAAATGATAATATAGCAAAGGTACGTCTTGGACTTATCCAAGGCAGCTAGCTTGATATTTCGTCATTCATATAAAGAATGAAACCTTGAGTGGGAGGGTTTACCCTATTACCACATCACGGACTTAAGGAGGTGTGTCTCGTGGCTAAAAAAGTAGTAAAAGTTGTAAAATTGCAAATTCCTGCTGGAAAAGCTAACCCAGCGCCGCCAGTTGGACCTGCACTAGGTCAAGCCGGTGTTAATATCATGGGATTCTGTAAGGAGTTTAACGCTCGTACAGCTGACCAAGCTGGTTTAATCATTCCTGTTGAAATTTCGGTTTACGAAGACCGTTCATTTACATTTATTACAAAAACTCCGCCTGCTGCAGTATTGCTTAAAAAAGCAGCTGGAATTGAGTCTGGTTCTGGTGAACCAAACCGTAATAAAGTGGCAACCGTTAAGCGCGATAAAGTACGCGAAATCGCTGAAACGAAAATGCCTGACTTAAACGCAGCAGACGTTGAAGCGGCAATGCGCATGGTTGAAGGTACTGCACGCAGTATGGGTATTGTAATCGAGGATTAATTTGTTTCTTGTCGGGTTGCGAGTTTTCACAAGTTCGCAACCCTTATTCGTGGGAGGTTATTCCGCTATAACCACATAAGGAGGAAATTTTAAAATGGCTAAAAAAGGTAAAAAGTACGCAGAAGCTGCTAAGCTTGTAGATCGTGCGAAAGCTTACGATGTTTCTGAAGCAGTAGCTCTCGTTAAAAAAACAAATACAGCTAAATTCGACGCTACAGTTGAAGTTGCATTCCGTCTAGGGGTTGACCCTCGTAAAAACGACCAGCAAATCCGCGGAGCAGTTGTGCTTCCAAACGGAACTGGTAAAACTCAGCGCGTTCTCGTTTTCGCGAAAGGCGAAAAAGCGAAAGAAGCTGAAGCTGCTGGTGCAGATTACGTTGGAGATACTGACTACATCAACAAAATTCAACAAGGCTGGTTCGATTTCGATGTAATCGTAGCTACACCTGACATGATGGGTGAAGTTGGTAAAATCGGTCGTGTGCTTGGACCAAAAGGTTTAATGCCTAACCCTAAAACTGGTACAGTTACTTTCGAAGTTGAAAAAGCAATCGGCGAAATCAAAGCTGGTAAAGTTGAATACCGCGTTGATAAAGCTGGAAACATCCATGTTCCTATCGGTAAAGTTTCTTTCGAGGATGAAAAACTTGTTGAGAACTTCACAACAATGTATGATACAATCCTGAAAGCAAAACCTGCTGCAGCAAAAGGTGTTTACGTGAAAAACGTTGCTGTCACTTCTACTATGGGACCTGGTGTCAAAGTAGACGCTTCAACTTTCAACGTAAAATAATATTGACATGAATTCAACATTCTGATATGATTCAAAATGTTGTAAAATATAATATATCATTTATACCGTAGACAGTAGGGGCTTAACGGCTTAATATCCTACCGAGGTGTATATTATCACAGCTATTACGTTACGTATGCTTGTATATACAGCCTCCATGTCTCATGGAGGCTTTTTATATGGAATCCGTTTCTCAGTCGTGATCACCTGACGGTATAAGTGTTACACAAGAATCTACAGGAGGTGTAACCATGAGCAGCGCAATTGAAACAAAAAAAGTTGTTGTTGAAGAAATTGCTTCTAAATTAAAAGAAAGCAAATCAACGATCATCGTTGATTACCGCGGACTTAACGTTTCTGAAGTAACAGAACTTCGTAAACAGCTTCGTGAAGCTAACGTTGAGTTCAAAGTTTACAAAAACACAATGACTCGCCGTGCGGTTGAACAAGCTGAACTTGATGGTTTGAATGATGTCTTAACTGGACCGAATGCAATTGCATTCAGTACTGAGGATGTTGTCGCTCCAGCTAAAGTTCTTAACGAGTTTGCTAAACAGCATGAAGCTCTTGAAATCAAAGCTGGCGTTATCGAAGGTAAAGTTTCTACTGTTGAAGAAGTGAAAGCTCTTGCTGAACTTCCATCACGCGAAGGCTTGCTTTCTATGTTGCTTAGCGTACTTCAAGCTCCAGTTCGCAACCTTGCTCTTGCTGCAAAAGCTGTGGCAGATCAAAAGGAAGAACAAGGCGCTTAATCTAATCAGTTTTTAAAAATCAAAACAAATGGAGGAATTACAAATGGCTTTAAATATCGAAGAAATCATTGCTTCCGTTAAAGAAGCAACTGTACTTGAATTGAACGACCTAGTAAAAGCAATCGAAGAAGAATTTGGCGTAACTGCTGCTGCTCCTGTAGCTGTAGCTGGCGGAGCTGCTGCAGGCGGAGCTGCTGAAGAGCAAAGCGAATTCGACCTTATCCTTGCTGGTGCAGGTTCTCAAAAAATCAAAGTTATCAAAGTTGTACGTGAAATCACTGGTCTTGGCTTGAAAGAAGCTAAAGAACTTGTTGACAACACTCCAAAACCACTTAAAGAAGGTATTGCTAAAGAAGAAGCTGAAGAGCTTAAAGCTAAACTTGAAGAAGTTGGCGCTTCTGTAGAAGTTAAGTAATCTTTACTTGCCTGTAGGGGAAGCTCGCTTTTATGAGGCGGGCTTTTTCTTTGCCATTCTTTAAGTTATGAAAAAAAGGAGGTTCTAATAATGAGTGAGCACTATTATTCAGAAAAACCTTCAGTAAAAAGCAACAAACAAACATGGTCTTTTAGGCTTCGAAACAAGGAGTTTACGTTTACCAGCGACAGCGGTGTTTTTTCTAAAAAGGAAGTCGATTTTGGCTCGCGCCTGCTGGTCGAATCTTTTGAAGAGCCTGAAGTTGAGGGCAGCTTTCTAGATGTAGGCTGCGGCTATGGCCCGATTGGATTATCGCTGGCCAGTGACTTTAAAGACCGGACCATCCACATGATTGATGTTAATGAAAGAGCCGTAGAGTTATCAAATGAAAATGCAGAACAAAACGGAATAACAAACGCTGAGATTTACCAAAGCGATTTGTTTTCAAACGTTGACTCTGCTCAAACATTTGCTTCTATTCTTACAAATCCCCCAATCCGAGCCGGAAAAAAAGTTGTCCATGCTATCTTTGAGAAAAGCGCTGAACACTTAAAAGCTTCAGGTGAATTGTGGATCGTCATACAGAAAAAACAAGGTGCGCCTTCTGCCATTGAAAAGCTTGAGGAACTGTTCGAAGAAGTTTCTGTCGTTCAAAAAAAGAAAGGCTATTATATCATAAAAGCAAAAAAAGTTTGACTCGGTATTTTGGCTATGTTAATATTATAAAATGCCAATGTATATATTTAGATTGATATGATGAAATGTCAATATCTATGTATAAATTATACAAGTATGGAAATGCTAATAAAATCGGTATTTGTTTTTGGATGTGGTTTTCTTAATTAGAAACCCTTTTTTCTTTTGTCTTGTAAAAGTGTTTTCTTTCTTTGTTTGGAAGAAATGCTTATTACACATATAATACGCATGATTTGAGGGGTGAATCAGTTGACAGGTCAACTAGTTCAGTATGGACGACACCGCCAGCGCAGAAGCTATGCTCGCATTAGCGAAGTGTTAGAATTACCAAATCTCATTGAAATTCAAACCTCTTCTTATCAGTGGTTTCTTGATGAGGGTCTTAGAGAGATGTTTCAAGACATATCGCCAATTGAGGATTTCACTGGTAACCTCTCTCTTGAGTTCATTGATTACAGTTTAGGGGAGCCTAAATATCCTGTAGAGGAATCAAAAGAACGTGATGTGACTTACTCAGCTCCGCTAAGAGTGAAGGTTCGTTTAATTAACAAAGAAACTGGAGAGGTAAAAGACCAAGATGTCTTCATGGGGGATTTCCCTATTATGACAGATACAGGTACTTTTATCATTAACGGTGCGGAACGCGTTATCGTTTCCCAGCTTGTTCGGTCTCCAAGTGTATATTTCAGTGGTAAAGTAGACAAAAACGGTAAAAAAGGTTTTACCGCAACTGTCATTCCAAACCGTGGCGCATGGTTAGAATACGAAACTGATGCGAAAGATGTTGTTTATGTACGCATTGATCGCACACGTAAGTTGCCGGTTACGGTTCTTTTGCGTGCTCTCGGCTTCGGCTCCGATCAAGAGATTCTTGATCTTGTAGGAGAAAACGAATACCTGCGAAATACGCTTGATAAAGATAACACAGAAAACAGCGATAAAGCGCTGCTCGAAATCTACGAGCGCCTCCGTCCTGGAGAGCCGCCTACAGTGGAAAATGCGAAAAGCTTGCTTGATTCTCGTTTCTTTGATCCGAAACGATACGATCTTGCCAATGTAGGACGCTATAAAATTAATAAAAAGCTTCATATTAAAAATCGCCTCTTTAATCAGAGACTTGCTGAAACGCTTGTTGATCCTCAAACAGGAGAAATCCTGGCTGAAAAAGGTCAGATTCTTGATAGAAGAACACTTGATAAAGTACTGCCATACTTAGAAAACGGAATCGGTTTCAGAAAGCTGTATCCGAACGGCGGTGTTGTTGAGGACGAAGTAACGCTTCAATCCATTAAAATCTTTGCTCCTACTGATCAAGAAGGAGAACAGGTTATTAATGTCATCGGCAATGCTTACGTTGAAGAAGAGATTAAAAACATTACACCTGCTGATATCATTTCTTCTATCAGCTACTTCTTCAACTTGCTGCACGGAGTAGGCGACACAGATGATATTGACCATCTTGGAAACCGCCGTTTACGTTCTGTAGGTGAACTTCTCCAGAACCAATTCCGTATCGGTTTAAGCCGTATGGAGCGTGTGGTTCGTGAGAGAATGTCAATTCAAGATACGAATACAATTACACCTCAGCAGCTGATCAATATTCGTCCAGTTATTGCGTCCATTAAAGAGTTCTTTGGAAGCTCTCAGCTATCTCAATTCATGGACCAGACGAACCCGCTTGCTGAATTAACACATAAGCGCCGTCTGTCGGCTCTTGGACCGGGCGGATTGACACGTGAGCGTGCCGGAATGGAAGTGCGTGACGTTCACTACTCCCACTATGGCCGTATGTGTCCGATTGAAACGCCAGAGGGACCGAACATCGGTTTGATCAACTCACTATCATCATATGCAAAAGTAAACCGTTTTGGCTTTATTGAAACGCCATATCGCCGCGTTGATCCTGAAACAGGAAAAGTGACGCCAAGAATTGATTACTTAACTGCTGATGAAGAAGATAACTACGTTGTCGCTCAGGCAAATGCACGACTCGATGACGAAGGTGCGTTTGTGGATGACAGCATTGTAGCCCGTTTCCGCGGAGAGAACACTGTTGTTCCTAGAAACCGTGTTGATTACATGGATGTATCGCCTAAGCAGGTAGTATCTGCTGCGACAGCATGTATCCCGTTCTTGGAAAACGATGACTCGAACCGTGCCCTAATGGGAGCGAACATGCAGCGTCAGGCTGTGCCTTTGATGCAGCCGGAAGCGCCATTTGTAGGAACTGGTATGGAATACGTATCAGGTAAAGACTCTGGTGCCGCTGTGATTTGTAAACACCCTGGTATCGTTGAACGCGTAGAAGCGAAAAACGTTTGGGTTCGCCGCTATGAAGAAGTAGCCGGTCAAAAAGTAAAAGGAAACCTGGATAAATACAGCTTGCTGAAATTTGTCCGCTCTAACCAAGGTACTTGCTACAACCAGCGTCCGATCGTAAGTGTCGGCGATGAAGTGGTAAAAGGAGAAATCCTTGCTGACGGTCCTTCTATGGAGCTTGGTGAACTTGCGCTTGGCCGTAACGTAATGGTCGGCTTCATGACATGGGATGGCTACAACTATGAGGATGCCATCATCATGAGTGAACGTCTTGTGAAAGATGATGTTTATACATCTATTCACATTGAAGAATATGAATCAGAAGCACGTGATACTAAACTCGGGCCTGAAGAAATCACTCGCGATATTCCGAACGTCGGTGAAGATGCGCTTCGCAATCTTGATGACCGCGGAATTATCCGTATCGGGGCAGAAGTAAAAGACGGAGATCTTCTTGTTGGTAAAGTAACGCCTAAGGGTGTAACAGAACTTACTGCAGAAGAACGCCTTCTTCACGCTATCTTTGGTGAAAAAGCCCGCGAGGTTCGTGATACTTCTCTTCGTGTGCCTCACGGCGGCGGCGGAATTATTCACGATGTTAAAGTCTTCAACCGTGAGGACGGAGACGAACTTCCTCCAGGTGTAAACCAGTTAGTACGCGTATATATCGTTCAGAAACGTAAAATTTCTGAAGGGGATAAAATGGCCGGTCGTCACGGTAACAAAGGTGTTATCTCTAAGATTCTTCCTGAAGAGGATATGCCTTATCTTCCTGACGGCACACCAATTGATATCATGCTTAACCCGCTGGGCGTACCATCACGTATGAATATCGGGCAGGTATTAGAGCTTCATATGGGTATGGCCGCTCGTTACCTTGGCATCCACATTGCGTCACCGGTATTTGACGGAGCGCGTGAAGAGGATGTTTGGGAAACACTTGAAGAAGCCGGAATGTCTCGTGACGCTAAAACCGTTCTTTACGACGGACGTACCGGAGAGCCGTTTGATAACCGTGTATCTGTCGGCATCATGTACATGATTAAACTGGCTCACATGGTTGACGATAAACTTCATGCACGCTCTACAGGTCCTTACTCACTTGTTACGCAGCAGCCTCTTGGCGGTAAAGCTCAATTTGGCGGACAGCGTTTTGGTGAGATGGAGGTTTGGGCACTTGAAGCTTACGGTGCAGCTTACACTCTTCAAGAGATTCTGACTGTTAAGTCTGATGACGTGGTTGGACGTGTGAAAACATACGAAGCCATCGTTAAAGGCGACAACGTTCCTGAACCTGGTGTTCCGGAATCATTCAAAGTATTAATTAAAGAACTTCAAAGTTTAGGTATGGATGTGAAAATCCTTTCTAGCGATGAAGAAGAAATAGAAATGAGAGATTTAGAAGACGAAGAAGATGCAAAACAAGCTGACGGCCTGGCGTTATCAGGTGATGAAGAGCCGGAAGAAACAGCATCTGCAGACGTTGAACGCGATGTAGTAACAAAAGAATAATCTCTAGTTATAAAGGCAAGTGACATCGGTTAATCCGAAGATAAAAAGGGAGGTAGGCCCCTTGCTAGATGTGAACAATTTTGAGTATATGAACATCGGTCTTGCTTCACCGGATAAAATCCGTTCATGGTCTTTTGGTGAAGTGAAAAAGCCTGAAACGATAAACTATCGTACGTTAAAACCTGAAAAGGACGGTCTATTCTGCGAACGCATTTTCGGACCGACTAAGGACTGGGAATGTCATTGCGGGAAGTACAAGCGAGTTCGTTATAAAGGCGTAGTTTGTGACCGCTGCGGAGTTGAAGTAACACGGGCTAAAGTCCGTCGTGAGAGAATGGGGCACATTGAACTGGCTGCCCCAGTTTCCCACATTTGGTATTTCAAAGGTATCCCAAGCCGTATGGGTCTAGTGTTAGATATGTCGCCTCGTGCACTGGAAGAAGTTATTTACTTTGCTTCTTACGTTGTAACTGATCCGGCAAACACACCGCTTGAAAAGAAACAGCTTCTATCAGAAAAGGAATACCGTGCGTATCTTGATAAGTACGGTAATAAGTTCCAAGCATCTATGGGTGCGGAAGCGATTCATAAACTTCTTCAAGATATCGATCTTGTAAAAGAAGTTGATATGTTAAAAGAAGAGCTGAAAACATCTCAAGGACAGCGTCGTACTCGTGCGATCAAACGCCTTGAAGTTTTGGAAGCCTTCCGTAACTCAGGAAACAAGCCTTCTTGGATGATCCTTGATGTGCTTCCTGTTATTCCTCCTGAGCTCAGACCGATGGTTCAGCTTGATGGCGGACGTTTTGCGACTTCTGATTTGAACGACCTTTATCGTCGTGTTATCAACCGTAACAATCGTTTGAAACGCCTTTTAGACCTTGGTGCGCCTAGTATTATCGTTCAAAACGAAAAGCGTATGCTTCAAGAGGCTGTCGATGCTTTGATTGACAACGGCCGTCGCGGACGCCCTGTAACAGGTCCTGGTAACAGACCATTAAAATCTCTTTCTCACATGCTGAAAGGGAAGCAAGGCCGTTTCCGTCAAAACCTTCTTGGTAAACGTGTCGATTACTCCGGACGTTCTGTAATCGTCGTTGGTCCTCATTTGAAAATGTACCAATGCGGATTACCGAAGGAAATGGCGCTCGAACTTTTCAAACCTTTCGTTATGAAAGAGCTTGTTGAAAAGGGTCTTGCTCACAACATTAAGAGTGCGAAACGTAAAATTGAGCGCGTACAGCCTGAAGTATGGGATGTACTAGAATCAGTTATCAAGGAGCATCCGGTCCTTCTGAACCGTGCCCCTACGCTTCACAGATTAGGTATCCAAGCGTTTGAACCAACACTTGTTGAAGGACGCGCAATCCGTCTTCACCCGCTCGTATGTACAGCTTATAACGCTGACTTTGACGGTGACCAAATGGCGGTTCACGTACCATTATCTGCAGAAGCACAAGCTGAAGCACGCATCTTGATGCTTGCTGCTCAAAACATCTTGAACCCTAAAGATGGTAAACCGGTTGTTACACCGTCTCAGGATATGGTACTGGGTAACTATTACCTGACTCTGGAGCGTGCTGGTGCTGTCGGTGAAGGTATGGTCTTCAAGAATACGGATGAAGCGCTTCTTGCTTATCAAAACGGATATGTTCACCTTCATACGAGAGTGGCTGTTGCAGCGAACTCCCTTAAGAACGTGACATTTACCGAAGAGCAGCGCTCAAAATTGTTAATTACAACTGTCGGTAAACTGGTCTTCAATGAAATTCTTCCAGAATCATTCCCTTACATGAATGAACCAACGAAGAGCAACATTGAAGAGAAAACACCTGACCGTTTCTTCTTAGAAAAAGGTGCCGATGTAAAAGCTGCCATCGCACAGCAGCCAATCAATGCACCATTTAAAAAAGGTATTCTGGGTAAAATCATCGCGGAAATCTTTAAACGATTCCACATTACGGAAACGTCTAAAATGCTTGACCGCATGAAAAACCTAGGTTTCAGATATTCAACAAAAGCTGGTATTACAGTTGGGGTTTCTGATATCGTCGTTCTCGATGATAAACAAGAAATTCTTGAAGAAGCACAAGGCAAAGTTGATAACGTTATGAAGCAGTTCCGCCGCGGTCTGATCACTGAAGAAGAACGTTATGAGAGAGTTATCTCTATCTGGAGTTCTGCAAAAGACGTTATCCAAGGCAAACTGATGAAATCACTTGATGAGCTCAACCCGATCTACATGATGAGTGACTCTGGTGCCCGTGGTAACGCGTCTAACTTTACTCAGCTTGCCGGAATGCGCGGTCTGATGGCCAACCCGGCTGGACGTATCATTGAGTTACCGATCAAATCTAGTTTCCGTGAAGGTCTGACAGTATTGGAGTACTTTATCTCCACTCACGGTGCGCGTAAAGGTCTTGCCGATACCGCCCTTAAAACTGCTGACTCAGGTTACCTTACACGCCGTCTTGTTGACGTTGCACAGGATGTTATCATCCGTGAAACTGATTGCGGAACTGACCGAGGAATCCTTGCTCAACCGCTTAGAGAAGGCACTGAAATCATTGAGCGCTTAGAAGAACGCTTAATCGGCCGTTTTGCAAGAAAACAAGTGAAACACCCTGAAACAGGTGAAGTGCTTGTAAACGAAAACGAACTGATCGATGAAGATAAAGCGATTGAAATCGTTGAAGCCGGCATTGAAGAAGTGTGGATCCGTTCTGCCTTCACATGTAATACGCCTCATGGTGTATGTAAACGATGCTATGGCCGAAACCTTGCGACTGGTACCGATGTAGAAGTCGGAGAAGCAGTTGGAATCATCGCTGCCCAATCAATCGGTGAGCCTGGTACACAGTTAACAATGCGTACATTCCATACAGGCGGGGTTGCAGGAGACGATATCACACAGGGTCTTCCGCGTATCCAAGAGCTTTTCGAAGCGCGTAATCCAAAAGGTCAGGCAACAATTACCGAAATCGACGGTACAGTCGTTGAAATTAATGAAGTTCGCGACAAACAGCAGGAAATTGTGGTTCAAGGCGCAGTTGAAACACGCTCTTATACGGCACCATATAACTCCCGCTTAAAAGTAGCGGAAGGAGATAAAATTACTCGAGGCCAAGTGCTGACAGAAGGTTCAATCGATCCGAAAGAACTTCTTAAAGTGACTGACCTGACTACTGTTCAAGAGTATCTTCTTCATGAGGTTCAAAAGGTTTACCGTATGCAGGGTGTTGAAATCGGCGATAAACACGTAGAAGTAATGGTTCGCCAAATGCTTCGCAAAGTACGTGTGATTGATGCTGGTGAGACTGATGTGCTTCCTGGCTCATTACTTGATATTCACCAATTTACTGAAGCGAACAAAAAGGTATTGCTGGAAGGCAAACGTCCTGCTACAGGCCGTCCTGTCTTACTCGGTATTACCAAAGCTTCTCTTGAAACTGATTCATTCTTATCTGCTGCTTCCTTCCAGGAAACAACACGTGTCCTTACAGACGCAGCGATCAAAGGTAAGCGTGACGAACTTCTCGGTCTGAAAGAGAATGTTATCATCGGTAAGCTTGTTCCGGCTGGTACTGGAATGATGAAATACCGAAAAGTAAAACCTGTTTCAAATGTTCAGCCGACTGAGGACATGGTTCCGGTTGAATAACTGATATCATGCTGCTGAGAGACTGCAAAACAGTCTTTCAGCAGTCATATTTAAATAAAAAAATCACTCTATGAGAAGATAGAAACTAAAAAATGTCATACCTTGTTGACATTCGTCTCCTAGAATGATAATATAACCAAGGTGCTCGAAATAAACCTGTTACTTTGGAGGATATGTTTATGTCTTATGATAAAGTATCACAGGCCAAATCAATTATTATTGGTACGAAGCAAACAGTGAAAGCTCTAAAACGAGGTTCAGTAAAGGAAGTAGTCGTTGCAAAAGACGCGGATCCTATTCTTACGTCAGGTGTGATAACACTTGCGAAAGATAATGGGATTGCTGTCTCAATGGTTGAATCCATGAAAAAGCTCGGCAAAGCCTGCGGAATTGAAGTAGGAGCAGCAGCTGTTGCCATTATGTTATAACGTACTTTTTGTTTTTGCGTGAGATTTATTCTCGTGTAAAGACATTGTTTTTTGCCTATTGATGAACCACCTGGGTATGTGGGTTATAAAACGTAATGAAGGGAGGAACAAAACATGCCTACAATTAATCAGCTAATTCGCAAAGGACGCGTGAGTAAAGTAGAAAACTCAAAGTCTCCTGCACTTAACAAAGGATACAACAGCTTTAAAAAAGAGCACACTAATGTATCTTCTCCACAAAAACGCGGGGTATGTACTCGTGTTGGAACAATGACACCGAAAAAACCGAACTCAGCACTTCGTAAATATGCTCGTGTTCGTTTAACTAACGGAATTGAGGTTACTGCTTACATTCCTGGTATCGGTCACAACCTGCAAGAGCACAGTGTTGTACTTATCCGCGGCGGACGTGTAAAAGACTTACCAGGGGTACGTTACCACATCGTTCGTGGTGCGCTTGACACTGCTGGAGTTGAAAACCGTGCGCAAGGCCGTTCTAAATACGGTACTAAGCGTCCTAAAGCAAAATAATAAACGTATAAACGTATAATTGATGAAGGGAGGATATTCAGATGCCACGTAAAGGTCCTGTAGCAAAAAGAGACGTTTTACCTGATCCGATTTACAACTCTAAGCTTGTATCTCGTCTAATCAACAAAATGATGATCGACGGTAAAAAAGGTAAGTCTCAAACAATCCTATACAAGTCATTCGATATCATTAAAGAACGTACTGGCAATGATGCAATGGAGGTTTTCGAACAAGCATTGAAAAACATCATGCCTGTACTTGAAGTAAAAGCACGCCGTGTAGGTGGTGCGAACTACCAAGTTCCTGTAGAAGTTCGTCCTGAACGTCGTACTACTCTTGGACTTCGCTGGTTAGTTAACTATGCTCGTCTTCGCGGAGAAAAAACGATGGAAGAGCGTTTAGCTAACGAAATCCTTGACGCAGCTAACAACACTGGTGCTGCTGTTAAGAAACGTGAAGATACTCATAAGATGGCTGAAGCAAACAAAGCATTTGCTCACTATCGTTGGTAGGATTTATATACTAAAAAACACAATTTCCCAATAAGGAAGGAGAAATTACCCAATGGCAAGAGAGTTCTCCTTAGACAAAACTCGTAATATCGGGATCATGGCTCACATTGATGCCGGTAAAACGACTACTACAGAACGTATCTTGTTCTATACTGGTCGTATCCACAAAATTGGTGAAACTCATGAAGGAGCTTCACAAATGGACTGGATGGAGCAGGAACAAGAACGTGGTATCACAATCACTTCCGCTGCGACAACTGCACAGTGGAAAGGATACCGCGTAAACATCATCGATACTCCAGGACACGTAGACTTCACAGTTGAAGTTGAACGTTCTCTTCGTGTACTTGATGGTGCTGTTGCTGTACTTGACGCACAGTCTGGCGTTGAGCCTCAAACAGAAACTGTTTGGCGTCAAGCAACAACTTACGGAGTACCGCGTATCGTTTTCGTCAACAAAATGGACAAAATCGGTGCAGACTTCCTTTACTCTGTAGGAACTTTAAGAGATCGTCTTCAAGCTAACGCTCATGCAATTCAATTGCCGATCGGTGCTGAAGACAACTTCGAAGGTATCATTGACCTAGTAGAAAACGTTGCGTATTTCTACGAAGATGATCTTGGAACTCGTTCTGATGCGAAAGAAATCCCTGAAGAGTACAAAGAGCAAGCTGAAGAGCTTCGCAACAGCCTCATTGAAGCTGTATGTGAGCTTGATGAAGATCTTATGGACAAATACCTTGAGGGTGAAGAGATCACTATTGACGAGTTAAAAGCAGGTATCCGTAAAGGTACTTTAAATGTTGAATTCTACCCAGTTCTTGTTGGTTCTGCCTTCAAAAACAAAGGTGTTCAACTAGTACTTGATGCTGTTCTTGACTACCTTCCTGCACCAACAGACGTTGCTGCAATCAAAGGTATACGTCCTGATACAAATGAAGAGATTGAGCGTCATTCTTCTGATGACGAGCCATTCTCTGCACTAGCATTTAAAGTTATGACTGACCCTTACGTTGGTAAGCTGACGTTCTTCCGTGTGTACTCTGGAACACTTGATTCTGGTTCATACGTGAAAAACTCAACTAAAGGCAAACGTGAGCGTGTTGGACGTATCCTTCAAATGCACGCCAACAGCCGTGAAGAAATCGCTACTGTATATGCAGGCGATATCGCAGCTGCTGTAGGTCTAAAAGATACTTCTACTGGAGATACTCTATGTGATGAAAAGGATCTAGTTATCCTTGAATCAATGGAATTCCCAGAACCAGTTATCGACGTTGCAATTGAGCCTAAATCAAAAGCTGACCAAGATAAAATGGGTATCGCTTTAGCAAAACTTGCTGAAGAGGATCCAACATTCCGTACTCAAACAAACCCGGAAACTGGTCAGACAATCATCTCTGGTATGGGTGAGCTTCACCTTGATATCATTGTTGATCGTATGAAGCGTGAATTCAAAGTAGAAGCTAACGTTGGTGCTCCTCAAGTTGCGTACCGTGAAACATTCCGTTCCGGTGCAAAAGTTGAAGGTAAATTCGTACGTCAGTCTGGTGGACGCGGTCAGTTCGGTCACGTTTGGATTGAATTCGAACCAAACGAAGAAGGCGCTGGCTTTGAATTCGAAAATGCGATTGTCGGTGGGGTTGTTCCTCGTGAATACATCCCAGCTGTTCAAGCAGGTCTAGAAGATTCACTTGAAAATGGTGTATTAGCTGGATTCCCGCTTATCGACATTAAAGCAAAACTTTTTGATGGCTCTTACCATGATGTTGACTCAAACGAAATGGCGTTTAAAGTTGCTGCTTCTATGGCATTGAAAAATGCAGTCAGCAAATGTAACCCAGTTCTTCTTGAACCAATCATGAAAGTAGAAGTGGTTATTCCTGAAGAATACATGGGAGACATCATGGGTGATGTTACTTCTCGTCGCGGACGCGTAGAAGGTATGGAAGCTCGCGGTAACGCGCAAGTTGTTCGTGCGATGGTTCCTCTTGCTGAAATGTTCGGTTACGCTACTGCCCTTCGTTCTAACACGCAAGGTCGCGGTACGTTCACTATGCACATGGATCACTACGAAGAAGTGCCGAAGAGCATTGCTGAAGAAATTATCAAAAAAAATAAAGGCGAATAATTGATTTTGCCTCTTAACTCAAGTATAACTACTATTGTAAGATGAGGAAGTGAAAGCTTTCTTTCACTTCCTATCACTCTATACATTACTAATTAAAAGCTCTTAAGGAGGATTTTAGAATGGCTAAAGAAAAATTCGACCGTTCCAAATCACATGCCAATATCGGTACAATTGGACACGTTGACCATGGTAAAACAACTTTAACTGCTGCTATCACAACAGTACTTCATAAGAAATCTGGTAAAGGTACAGCTATGGCGTACGATCAAATTGATGGTGCACCAGAAGAACGTGAGCGCGGTATCACAATCTCTACTGCACACGTTGAGTATGAAACTGAAACTCGTCACTATGCACACGTTGACTGCCCAGGACACGCTGACTATGTTAAAAACATGATCACTGGTGCTGCGCAAATGGACGGAGCTATCCTAGTAGTATCTGCTGCTGATGGCCCAATGCCACAAACTCGTGAGCACATCCTTCTTTCTAAAAACGTTGGTGTACCATACATCGTTGTATTCTTAAACAAATGCGACATGGTAGACGACGAAGAGCTTCTTGAACTAGTTGAAATGGAAGTTCGCGATCTTCTTAGCGAATACGACTTCCCTGGTGATGATGTACCAGTTATCAAAGGTTCTGCTCTTAAAGCTCTTGAAGGAGATGCTGAGTACGAAGCTAAAATCTTCGAACTTATGGATGCAGTTGATGAGTACATCCCAACTCCAGAACGTGACACTGAAAAACCATTCATGATGCCAGTTGAGGATGTATTCTCAATCACTGGTCGTGGTACAGTTGCTACTGGACGTGTTGAGCGTGGACAAGTTAAAGTCGGTGACGAAGTTGAAATCATCGGTCTTCAAGAAGAAAACAGCAAAACAACTGTTACTGGTGTTGAAATGTTCCGTAAGCTTCTTGATTACGCTGAAGCTGGAGACAACATTGGAGCCCTTCTTCGCGGTGTAGCTCGTGAAGATATCCAACGTGGTCAAGTACTTGCTAAACCAGGTACAATCACTCCACACAGCAAATTCAAAGCTGAAGTTTACGTTCTTTCTAAAGAAGAGGGTGGACGTCATACTCCATTCTTCTCTAACTACCGTCCTCAGTTCTACTTCCGTACAACTGACGTAACTGGTATCATCCATCTTCCAGAAGGCGTAGAAATGGTTATGCCTGGAGACAACACTGAAATGAACGTTGAGCTTATCTCTACAATCGCTATCGAAGAAGGAACTCGTTTCTCTATTCGTGAAGGCGGACGTACTGTTGGTTCAGGCGTTGTTTCTACAATCACTGAGTAATAGTATATTGAAAACGAGACCCATTGGGTCTCGTTTTTTTGTGTACTTTTTTGTTTGCTTGTATAATAAGGTTTATCTTATTTGAGGAGCTATGGGTTATGAGTGAAAACACATCAATTTCTTTCATGAAAAAACTTTGGATCGAAAATACGAAGCAAATGCTCATGATCAATGGAAATGATAAAGCAAACCCATTGCTGCTTTTTTTACATGGTGGACCCGGAGCATCCCAAATCGGATTTATCAGGAGCTATCAAAAGGAACTGGAACAGCACTTTACAGTTGTAAATTGGGATCAAAGGGGTTCGGGTCTTTCCTATACTAAACAGATTCCGCAGAGTTCAATGACAATCAGTCAAATCATTAAAGATACAATTCAAGTAACCGAATGGCTTTTAGACCATTTCTCAAAACCAAAAGTGTACCTTGCAGGTCACTCTTGGGGTTCGCTGCTGGCTCTTCATGTACTGCAAGAGAGGCCTGATCTTTTTCACGCTTATTATGGAATCAGTCAGGTCACTAATACTCAGCTGGAAGAAAAAATGGCCTATGATTCTCTGCGCAAGACAAATCGCTTTCTTTCAGTAGCCTTAGGCTTACTCGGCCCTCCACCTTGGAACAAGAAAATTCAGCACTTCATCTTTCGAGTCTGTATTGAACTGAGCAGGGGAGGATTCACTCATCATCGCCGGCACATTCTTACAGTATTGTGTCAGTTACTTGCTGGAAATGAGTATGGAATAAAAAACATCTCTCGTTTCATCAGAGGACAGCGCTTCAGCGCAAAGTATTTAACAGATGATTTATTTCGTTTTGATGCATTTAATTCAGTTTCTTCTATTAAAGTACCGAGCTTTTTTATTTCGGGGAGACATGATTTGATTGTTCCTGCTGAAACATCGAAGCAGTATTATCAGTTTGTGGATGCTCCTGAAAAACGCTGGCATTATTTTAAAAACTCCGCTCACACGCCGCATATCGAGGAGCCTTCATTATTTGCCAATACTCTGAGTAAACACGCAGTGTACCACTTATGATAGAAGAAAATTCCCTTATTCACTCGATTCTTGATAAATAAGAAAAACACCTGTATAATACTAAAAGTGTGCAAATCATGCATATTCTAAATAAGTCTTGCAACATACGTCTATTTTCTGTATAATGGTGTATGTTGGTCTTTGACTGCGATGAAGTGAGAGGTTGCTGACACACCCGGCCGCTTTGCCATGGCAAGGTGTTCAGGTTTTTCTCACGGAGAACTGTCTAACGTGAAGTAGGCGAAAAGGAGGGAAAATAATGGCAAAACAAAAAATTCGTATTCGTTTGAAAGCATATGATCATAGAATCCTTGATCAATCTGCAGAGAAGATTGTTGAAACGGCAAAACGTTCTGGTGCCAGCGTATCTGGTCCGATTCCGTTGCCAACTGAAAAATCAGTTTACACAATCCTTCGTGCGGTGCACAAATACAAAGATTCTCGTGAGCAATTTGAAATGCGTACACATAAACGTTTAATCGACATTGTGAACCCAACACCACAAACTGTTGATGCGCTCATGCGATTAGACTTACCATCTGGTGTCGATATCGAAATTAAACTTTAATTCTAAAATATAGAATGATCTTAATAGGAGGTGTGACGAATGACCAAAGGAATCTTAGGAAGAAAAATTGGTATGACGCAAGTATTCGCAGAAAACGGTGATCTTATTCCGGTAACTGTTATTGAAGCTGCTCCGAACGTTGTTCTTCAAAAGAAAACAGCTGAAAACGACGGCTACGAAGCAATCCAGCTTGGTTTTGACGACAAGCGCGAAAAGCTTTCTAACAAACCTGAACAAGGACACGTTGCTAAAGCGGAAACTGCTCCTAAGCGCTTCGTAAAAGAATTACGCGGAGTGGAAATGGATGCGTATGAAGTTGGTCAGGAAGTCAAGGTTGAAATTTTCTCTGCTGGAGAAATCGTAGATGTAACAGGAGTATCTAAAGGTAAAGGTTTCCAAGGTGCGATCAAGCGCCACGGACAATCTCGCGGACCTATGTCTCACGGTTCACGCTACCACCGTCGTCCTGGTTCAATGGGACCTGTAGATCCTAACCGTGTATTCAAAGGTAAATTATTGCCTGGACGTATGGGCGGAGAGCAGATCACTGTTCAAAACCTTGAAGTTGTAAAAGTTGATGCGGAACGCAATCTTCTTTTGATCAAAGGTAACGTACCTGGTGCGAGAAAATCTTTAATCACTGTTAAAAGTGCTGTTAAATCTAAATAACTCTCTTAGGAAAGGAGGAAATTGATCATGCCAAAAGTAGCATTATACAACCAAAACGGTTCTACTGCTGGTGACATCGAATTAAACGCTTCTGTATTTGGTATCGAGCCAAATGAGAGTGTTGTATTCGACGCTATTCTTATGCAAAGAGCTTCCTTACGTCAAGGATCTCACAAAGTAAAAAATCGTTCTGAAGTACGCGGCGGAGGTCGTAAACCATGGCGTCAAAAAGGTACTGGACGTGCCCGTCAAGGTTCTATCCGTTCACCGCAATGGCGCGGAGGTGGTGTCGTATTCGGCCCAACACCACGCAGCTATTCTTATAAATTACCTAAAAAAGTTCGCCGCTTGGCAATCAAATCAGTATTGTCTTCTAAAGTAAACGACAACAACATCATCGTACTTGAAGATCTTACTCTTGATACGGCTAAAACAAAAGAAATGGCAGCTATCCTTAAAGGATTATCTGTTGAGAAAAAAGCTTTAATCGTAACTGCAGATGCTAACGAAGCAGTAGCTTTATCTGCTCGCAACATTCCTGGAGTTACTGTAGTTGAAGCTAACGGAATCAACGTTTTAGACGTTGTCAACCACGAGAAGCTTCTGATTACAAAAGCAGCGGTTGAAAAAGTAGAGGAGGTGCTTGCATAATGAAAGATCCTCGTGATGTTCTAAAGCGCCCCGTCATTACTGAACGTTCTGCTGATTTAATGGCTGAAAAGAAATATACTTTTGAAGTTGATGTAAGAGCTAATAAAACAGAAGTGAAAGACGCGGTTGAAAGCATCTTTGGAGTGAAGGTTGACAAAGTCAACATCATGAACTACAAAGGTAAATCAAAACGTGTCGGACGCTATACTGGTATGACTAGCCGTCGCAGAAAAGCGATCGTAAAACTTACTGCAGACAGCAAAGAAATCGAAATTTTTGAAGCTTAATTATCTGTAAAAAGAAGGAGGGAAATTCAAAATGGCGATTAAAAAGTATAAACCGACCTCTAATGGACGTCGTGGCATGACAACTTCAGACTTTGCTGAAATCACGACTGACAAGCCGGAAAAATCCTTGCTTGCTCCCCTTCACAAAAAAGGCGGACGTAACAACCAAGGTAAATTGACTGTACGTCACCAAGGTGGCGGACATAAACGCCAATACCGTGTTATCGACTTCAAACGCGATAAAGATGGTATACCTGGACGCGTTGCTACAGTTGAATACGATCCAAACCGTTCAGCTAACATCGCTCTAATCAACTATGCAGACGGAGAAAAACGTTACATTCTTGCTCCAAAAGGAATTCAAGTGGGTACTGAAATCATGTCAGGTCCAGAAGCTGACATCAAAGTAGGTAATGCACTTCCACTTATCAACATCCCTGTTGGTACAGTTGTGCATAACATTGAATTAAAACCTGGCAAAGGCGGACAGCTTGTACGTTCAGCTGGTACATCTGCTCAGGTTCTTGGTAAAGAAGGTAAATACGTTCTTGTACGTCTTAACTCTGGAGAAGTTCGCATGATTCTTTCTGCTTGCCGTGCTTCTATCGGTCAAGTAGGTAACGAACAGCACGAACTTATCAACATTGGTAAAGCTGGACGTTCTCGCTGGAAAGGCATCCGTCCAACAGTTCGTGGTTCTGTAATGAACCCTAACGATCACCCACACGGTGGTGGTGAAGGACGTGCGCCAATCGGACGTAAATCACCAATGTCTCCATGGGGCAAACCAACTCTTGGATTCAAGACACGTAAGAAAAAGAACAAATCTGATAAATTTATCGTACGTCGTCGCAAAAATAAATAACGGGGTTGTCTACGGTTCACTTCGGACCGTAGTGCAATCACGAAGGGAGGTTCCAAAATGGCTCGCAGCTTGAAAAAAGGACCATTTGTCGATGGACACTTGATGACAAAAATCGAGAAATTAAATGAAACAGACAAGAAACAAGTCGTAAAAACTTGGTCTCGTCGTTCTACTATTTTCCCACAGTTTATTGGTCACACAATCGCAGTCTATGACGGACGTAAACACGTGCCTGTATTCATCTCTGAAGATATGGTAGGGCATAAGTTGGGTGAATTCGCTCCAACTCGTACGTACAAAGGCCATGCTAGTGATGACAAAAAAACAAGACGCTAAGAGAGGAGGCTTTTAAATGCAAGCTAAAGCTGTTGCAAGAACAGTCCGTATTGCTCCTCGTAAAGCACGTCTAGTAATGGACCTGATTCGAGGCAAGCAAGTAGGTGAAGCAGTGTCAATCTTGAACCTAACACCGAGAGCTGCTTCTCCAATTATCGAGAAAGTATTAAAATCCGCTATTGCAAATGCTGAGCATAACTATGAAATGGACGCTAATAACCTGGTTATTTCTCAAGCATTCGTTGACGAAGGCCCTACGTTAAAAAGATTCCGCCCACGTGCTATGGGACGTGCGAGCCAAATCAACAAACGTACGAGCCACATTACAATCGTTGTATCAGAAAAGAAGGAGGGATAAGTAGTGGGTCAAAAGGTAAATCCAGTCGGTCTTCGTATCGGAGTCATTCGTGATTGGGAATCTAAGTGGTACGCTGGTAAAGATTACGCTGACTTCCTGCACGAAGATTTAAGAATTCGTGAATACATTAGCAAACGACTTTCTGACGCTTCTGTTTCTAAAGTTGAAATCGAACGCGCAGCAAATCGTGTTAACATTACGATCCACACAGCTAAGCCTGGTATGGTTATCGGTAAAGGCGGTTCTGAAGTTGAAGCACTTCGTAAAGCCCTTAACAGCCTTACTGGCAAGCGTGTACACATTAACATTCTTGAAATCAAAAGAGCAGATCTTGATGCACAGCTAGTTGCTGACAACATCGCTCGTCAATTAGAAAACCGTGTTTCTTTCCGCCGTGCGCAGAAACAACAAATCCAACGCACAATGCGTGCTGGAGCACAAGGTGTGAAAACAATGGTTTCTGGTCGTCTTGGCGGTGCGGATATCGCTCGTTCTGAATACTACAGTGAAGGAACTGTTCCATTGCACACATTACGTGCGGACATTGACTATGCAACATCTGAAGCTGACACTACTTACGGTAAGCTTGGTGTAAAAGTCTGGATCTATCGTGGAGAGGTTCTTCCTACTAAGAAGAAAACTGAGGAAGGAGGAAAATAATATGTTATTACCTAAACGCGTTAAATATCGCAGAGAGCATCGCGGAAAAATGCGTGGCCGTGCGAAAGGCGGTACTGAAGTACATTTCGGTGAGTTCGGTATCCAAGCTCTAGAAGCTTCTTGGATCACTAACCGTCAAATCGAAGCTGCCCGTATTGCGATGACTCGTTACATGAAACGTGGCGGTAAAGTTTGGATCAAAATTTTCCCTTCTAAACCTTACACTGCTAAACCACTTGAGGTACGTATGGGATCCGGTAAAGGGGCTCCAGAAGGTTGGGTAGCTGTTGTAAAACCGGGCAAAGTTTTATTTGAAATTTCTGGTGTGTCTGAAGAGGTTGCTCGTGAAGCACTTCGTCTTGCATCTCACAAATTGCCAATTAAAACGAAGTTCGTAAAACGTGAAGAAATTGGTGGTGAATCAAATGAAAGCTAATGAAATTCGTGACCTTACCACTGCTGAAATTGAACAAAAAGTAAAGTCTCTTAAAGAAGAACTTTTCAATCTTCGCTTTCAATTAGCGACAGGACAACTTGAAAATACTGCTCGCATTCGTGAAGTGCGCAAAGCTATCGCGCGCATGAAAACTGTGATTCGTGAAAGAGAAATTGCTGCTAATAAATAATCACTGAGGGGAGGTCGTGAGCATGAGCGAACGTAACCAACGCAAAGTTTACCAAGGCCGTGTTGTTTCTGACAAAATGGATAAAACCATCACTGTTGTTGTTGAAACATACAAGAAACATTCACTTTACGGTAAACGCGTAAAATACTCAAAGAAATTCAAAGCACATGATGAAAATAATCAAGCGAAAATCGGTGACATCGTAAAGATCATGGAAACTCGTCCATTGTCTGCAACTAAGCGTTTCCGTCTAGTTGAAGTTGTCGAAGAAGCTGTTATTATCTAATAAAGTTCGGAATTCTTTTTTCCGAAGGGAGGTAACAAATAATGATTCAACAAGAGACTCGTTTAAAAGTAGCTGACAACTCTGGCGCACGTGAAGTACTTACTATTAAAGTTCTTGGTGGTTCTGGTCGTAAAACAGCTAACATTGGTGATGTAATTGTTTGCACGGTTAAACAAGCAACACCAGGAGGCGTTGTCAAAAAAGGTGAAGTCGTAAAAGCTGTTATCGTTCGCACTAAAAGCGGAGCGCGCAGAAGTGACGGTTCATACATCAGCTTCGATGAGAATGCATGTGTTATCATCCGTGACGACAAGAGCCCGCGTGGAACTCGTATCTTCGGACCAGTTGCTCGTGAATTGCGTGAAAACAACTTTATGAAAATTGTTTCTCTAGCTCCAGAAGTTATCTAATGAAATAAATGCCTTATTCAAGGAGGTGCGATCAGGATGCATGTAAAAAAAGGCGATAAAGTTATGGTTATCTCTGGTAAAGATAAAGGCAAACAAGGAACGATCCTTGCTGCTTTCCCTAAAAAGGACCGCGTTTTAGTTGAAGGTGTTAACATGGTAAAGAAACACTCTAAACCAACTCAAGCTAACCCTCAAGGCGGTATTTCTAATCAAGAGGCGCCAATTCATGTATCAAACGTTATGCCGCTCGATCCTAAAACAGGTGAAGTGACTCGCGTAGGATACAAAGTGGAAGATGGCAAAAAAGTTCGTGTAGCAAAAAAATCTGGGCAAGTTCTAGATAAATAGTATTAAAGGAAGGGAGGTCTATCTCATGAACCGCCTTAAAGAAAAGTACAATAAAGAAATTGCACCTGCTTTAATGACTAAGTTCAACTATGACTCAGTTATGCAAGTGCCTAAAATTGAAAAAATCGTAATCAACATGGGTGTTGGTGACGCTGTTCAAAACGCAAAAGCAATCGACAGTGCTGTTGAAGAATTAACGTTTATCGCAGGTCAAAAACCTGTCGTTACTCGTGCGAAGAAATCAATTGCTGGATTCCGTCTTCGTGAAGGAATGCCTATCGGTGCGAAAGTAACTCTTCGCGGAGAGCGCATGTATGATTTCCTTGATAAACTTATTTCTGTATCTTTACCGCGTGTACGTGACTTCCGCGGGGTTTCTAAAAAATCTTTCGACGGTCGCGGTAACTACACACTTGGTATCAAAGAACAGTTAATCTTCCCTGAAATTGACTACGATAAAGTAACAAAGGTTCGCGGAATGGACATCGTTATTGTAACGACTGCTAATTCTGATGAAGAGGCTCGTGAGCTATTAACTCAAGTAGGTATGCCGTTCCAGAAATAATCAATGAAAGGGAGGCGAAATCGTGGCTAAGAAGTCAATGATTGCGAAACAACAACGTACACCAAAGTTTAAAGTACAAGAGTACACTCGCTGTGAACGCTGCGGACGTCCGCATTCAGTCATTCGTAAATTTAAACTTTGCCGTATTTGTTTCCGTGAGCTTGCATATAAAGGACAAATTCCTGGCGTGAAAAAAGCCAGCTGGTAATCCCCAAGAAAGGGAAGGAGGTAATTATTAATGGTTATGACAGATCCAATTGCAGATATGCTGACTCGTATTCGTAATGCAAACATGGTACGTCATGAGAAGCTTGAAATTCCTGCTTCTAAATTGAAAAGAGAAATTGCTGAAATTTTAAAGCGTGAAGGTTTCATTCGTGACGTTGAGTTCGTAGAAGACAGTAAACAAGGTATCATCCGCGTTTTCTTGAAATACGGACAAAATAACGAGCGCGTAATCACTGGTCTTAAAAGAATCAGCAAACCTGGTTTGCGTGTTTATGCTAAATCTAATGAAGTACCGCGTGTACTTAACGGTCTAGGAATCGCAATTCTTTCTACATCACATGGCGTTTTAACGGACAAAGAAGCCCGTGCAAAACAAGCTGGTGGAGAAGTATTAGCATACGTTTGGTAAAAAGTTTAACATGAATGGAGGTGTTTGGTATGTCTCGTGTAGGTAAGAAGCTACTTGAGATTCCTTCTGATGTTACAGTAACGTTAAACGATAACAATACTGTAGCTGTGAAAGGACCAAAAGGAGAATTAACTCGTACGTTTCACCCTGATATGGAGATTAAAATAGAGGACAATGTGCTTACAGTCGCTCGTCCTTCTGATCAAAAAGAGCACCGTGCCCTGCATGGTACGACTCGCAGTCTGCTTGGCAACATGGTGGAAGGCGTATCTAAAGGATTTGAAAGAGGTTTGGAATTAGTCGGTGTCGGTTACCGTGCGTCTAAATCCGGAAATAAACTTGTTTTAAACGTTGGATACTCTCACCCTGTTGAGATCGTCCCTGAAGAAGGCATCGATATCGAAGTTCCTTCTCAAACTAAAGTAGTCGTTAAAGGTACAGACAAAGAACGTGTAGGAGCTATTGCTGCTAACATTCGCGCTGTCCGTTCTCCAGAGCCTTACAAAGGTAAAGGAATCCGCTACGAAGGTGAAGTTGTTCGCCGTAAAGAAGGTAAATCTGCTAAGTAAGATCGCTTAAAGTGAAGAAAGGAGTGACCTAGATGATTACGAAAACTAGCAAAAATGCTGCTCGTCTTAAAAGACACGCTCGTGTTCGCGCTAAACTTTCTGGTACTGCTGAAAGACCGCGTCTTAACGTTTTCCGTTCAAACAAGCACATTTACGCTCAAATCATCGATGATGTAAATGGTGTAACACTTGCTAGTGCATCTACTCTCGATAAAGACTTGAACGTTGAAAGCACTGGAGATACTTCAGCTGCTGCTAAAGTTGGAGAATTAGTTGCAAAACGCGCTGCTGAAAAAGGCGTTTCTGACGTAGTATTTGACCGTGGCGGATACTTATACCATGGACGTGTAAAAGCTTTGGCTGATGCCGCTCGTGAAGCTGGACTTAAATTTTAATAAAAGAAGGAGGGACACATGATTATGCGTCGTATTGACCCAAGCAAATTAGAGTTAGAAGAACGCTTAGTTACGGTTAACCGCGTAGCGAAAGTTGTTAAAGGTGGTCGTCGTTTCCGCTTCGCAGCTCTAGTCGTTGTCGGTGACAAAAACGGACACGTAGGATTCGGTACTGGTAAAGCACAAGAAGTACCAGAAGCGATCCGCAAAGCTGTTGAAGATGCGAAAAAGAATTTAATTGAAGTACCAATGGTTGGAACTACAATTCCACATGAAATCATCGGACGTTTCGGTGCAGGTAACATCTTGTTAAAACCTGCTTCTGAAGGTACTGGAGTTATCGCTGGAGGCCCTGTACGTGCGGTACTTGAGCTTGCTGGTGTAGCTGACATCCTTTCTAAGTCTTTAGGTTCTAACACACCGATCAACATGATTCGTGCAACACTTCAAGGCTTAAGTGAACTTAAGCGTGCTGAAGAGGTTGCGAAGCTTCGTGGAAAATCTGTAGAAGAACTGTTAGGATAAGGAGGGAATATTAATGGCTAAATTAGAAATTACCCTCAAACGAAGTGTAATCGGTCGCCCGGAAGATCAACGCGTTACTGTGAGAACACTTGGTTTAAAGAAAACAAACCAAACTGTTGTTCATGAAGACAACGCTGCGATTCGTGGTATGATTAATAAAGTATCTCATTTAGTTTCTGTTAAAGAACAATAAAAATAATTGATCGGATAAGGAGGTGTCCTAATGAAACTTCATGAATTAAAACCTTCAGAAGGTTCACGCAAAACGCGTAATCGCGTAGGTCGTGGTATTGGTTCTGGCAACGGTAAAACAGCTGGTAAAGGTCACAAAGGTCAAAACGCTCGTTCTGGCGGCGGTGTACGCCCAGGGTTCGAGGGGGGACAAATGCCTTTATTCCAACGTCTTCCTAAACGCGGTTTTACTAACATTAACCGTAAGGAATACGCTGTAGTCAACCTAGACAAATTGAACGGTTTTGCAGAAGGAACGGAAGTCACTCCTGAACTTCTTCTTGAGACTGGTGTTATAAGCAAACTTAATGCAGGAGTAAAGATTCTTGGCAACGGTAAATTAGAGAAAAAATTAACTGTAAAAGCCAATAAATTCTCTGCTTCTGCGAAAGAAGCTGTTGAAGCTGCTGGCGGTACAGCTGAGGTGATCTAACTTGTTTAAAACAATCTCCAACTTTATGCGTGTGAGTGATATCCGGAATAAAATCATATTCACTTTACTCATGCTTATCGTCTTTCGCATAGGTGCGTTTATTCCTGTGCCGTATGTTAACGCTGATGTGTTACAGGCACAGTCTCAAATGGGAGTATTTGATCTTCTTAATACATTTGGCGGCGGTGCGCTTTACCAATTCTCTATTTTCGCAATGGGGATTACTCCTTACATCACAGCTTCAATCATCATCCAGCTGCTTCAGATGGATGTTGTGCCGAAGTTTACTGAGTGGTCTAAGCAGGGTGAAGTCGGCCGCCGTAAATTGGCTCAGTTCACAAGATACTTTACGATTGTCCTTGGATTTATCCAAGCGTTGGGTATGTCATACGGATTTAACAATTTGGCTAACGGATTGCTGATTGAAAAATCCGGCGTATCCACATATCTGATCATCGCTTTAGTACTCACTGGCGGAACTGCCTTTTTAATGTGGCTTGGAGAACAAATCACATCTCATGGAGTAGGCAACGGAATATCGATCATTATCTTCGCGGGGATTGTGTCTAGTATTCCGAAAACGGTTGGACAAATATATGAGACTCAATTTGTCGGCAGCAACGATCAGCTGTTTATTCATATTGTGAAAGTCGCTCTTCTTGTGATTGCGATTTTAGCAGTTATTGTTGGAGTTATTTTCATTCAGCAAGCTGTACGGAAAATTGCGATTCAATATGCTAAAGGCACAGGTCGTTCACCTGCTGGCGGAGGTCAGTCTACTCACCTTCCATTGAAAGTGAATCCAGCCGGTGTTATTCCAGTAATCTTTGCGGTTGCGTTTTTAATAACACCGCGTACGATCGCGTCATTCTTTGGAACAAACGATGTGACAAAGTGGATTCAAGCCAACTTTGACAATACACATCCGGTGGGGATGACTATATATGTTGCGTTAATTATTGCCTTTACGTACTTTTATGCTTTTGTCCAGGTTAATCCTGAACAAATGGCTGATAACCTTAAAAAACAGGGTGGCTATATCCCGGGGGTTCGTCCAGGGAAAATGACTCAAGATAGAATTACGAGCATTTTGTATCGACTTACGTTTGTGGGTGCTGTATTCTTAGCCGTGATTTCCATTCTTCCTATCTTTTTCATTCAATTCGCTGGATTGCCTCAAAGTGCACAAATTGGCGGAACATCTTTGTTAATTGTTGTCGGGGTAGCCTTGGAGACAATGAAACAACTAGAAAGCCAGTTGGTGAAACGAAACTACCGTGGATTTATGAAAAACTAGAGGAAATGGATTTATCCATTCCCTCTTAATTAAGAGAGGACGGGGGAAATCCGAATGAACTTAGTCTTAATGGGGCTTCCTGGTGCCGGTAAAGGTACACAGGGCGAACGAATTGTTGAGGATTATGGAATACCTCACATCTCAACAGGAGATATGTTCCGTGCTGCTATGAAAGAGGAAACATCACTCGGACTCGAAGCAAAATCTTATATTGATAAGGGTGAGCTCGTACCTGATGAAGTCACAATTGGAATTGTCAAAGAAAGACTTGGCAAAGATGATTGTGAAAGAGGTTTTCTTCTGGACGGATTTCCGCGAACAGTCGCTCAAGCCGAAGCTCTTGAAGAAATTCTTGAAGAATACGGCAAGCCGATTGATTATGTCATTAACATTAAAGTTGATAAAGATTCTTTAATGGAACGTCTGACTGGACGCAGAATTTGCAGTGTTTGCGGCACAACCTATCATTTAGTCTTTAATCCGCCGAAAACGCCGGGTGTTTGTGATAAAGACGGAGGCGAACTCTATCAACGGGCAGATGATAATGAGGAAACAGTCTCTAAACGGCTTGAGGTAAACATGAAGCAGACTCAGCCTTTACTCGATTTCTATTCTGAGAAAGGTTATCTTGTAAACGTGAATGGCCAGCAGGACATTCAAGATGTTTATGCAGATGTGAAGGATCTTCTTGGAGGATTAAAAAAATGATTATCTGTAAAACCCCACGTGAACTTGGTATCATGCGGGAAGCAGGGCGAATCGTGGCTTTGACTCACGAAGAGTTAAAAAAGCACATTAAACCAGGAATCTCGACAAAAGAATTGGATCAAATTGCCGAACGTTTTATTAAGAAGCAGGGTGCAATCCCATCTTTTAAGGGGTATAATGGGTTTCGCGGGAGCATTTGCGTATCAGTGAATGAAGAGCTCGTTCACGGCATTCCTGGCAGCAGGGTGCTGCGTGACGGTGACATCATCAGTATTGATATCGGTGCTAAATTAAATGGTTATCATGGTGACTCTGCATGGACATATCCGGTAGGAAACATCAGTGATGATGATAAAAAACTTCTGGAAGTGACAGAGGAATCTTTATATAAAGGCTTGCAGGAAGCAAAACCAGGTGAACGTTTGTCGAATATTTCCCACGCAATACAAACGTATGTCGAAAATGAGCAGTTTTCAGTTGTTAGGGAGTATGTCGGACATGGTGTTGGTCAAGACTTGCATGAGGACCCGCAAATTCCTCATTACGGTCCGCCGAACAAAGGACCACGACTCAAACCTGGCATGGTTCTCGCTATTGAACCTATGGTGAACGCTGGCAGCCGCTATGTGAAAACTTTGGCTGATAACTGGACGGTTGTAACGGTAGATGGGAAAAAGTGTGCTCATTTTGAACATACAATTGCGATTACGGAAACGGGTTTTGATATACTGACAAAAGTCTAGATGATGACTTAATTCCGAAGGCAGATGTAATTCCGGCTTGATAGGGCAGAAAGTTCGGTTTAACATTGGCAGGAGCGAATTCATCTTGCCGTTGTCGGTGGAATTGTAATCATCATGTACTAATAGCAGACGGAGAAAAGCGTACATTTCATTCTCCTAAGAAATAGAATATCAATCATTTAACCCTTTATGATTGCGTATCTCCGGAAGTTCAGAACAGTATAAACGAAACAGGGCGTGTGACAAACGGAAAACTGAGATTTTCTCTTTTGAAATTTGTCAGAAAGCAAGTTACTGATTTGAAGAAGGGAGAACACTTGAATGGCGAAAGACGATGTAATTGAAGTGGAAGGTACGATAGTCGAAACATTGCCAAACGCGATGTTCAAAGTTGAACTCGAAAATGGACACACTGTTTTGGCTCACGTATCTGGTAAAATCCGCATGCACTTCATTCGCATTTTACCTGGAGACAAAGTTACGGTAGAATTATCTCCATATGACTTAACTCGTGGCAGGATTACGTACCGTTACAAATAAAGCACTCCGGAAACTGAAGGAGGTTGGAAACACATGAAAGTGAGACCATCAGTTAAACCAATCTGTGAAAAATGCAAAGTTATTCGCAGAAAAGGAAAAGTAATGGTGATCTGTGAAAATCCAAAGCATAAACAAAAACAAGGATAATTTATAAGGAGGTGCCCAGAGAATGGCTCGTATTGCTGGTGTAGATATCCCACGTGACAAACGTGTTGTTATTTCTTTAACATATGTCTTCGGAATTGGCCGCACAACGGCTCAGCAAGTCTTGAAAGAGGCTGGTGTTTCAGAAGATACTCGTGTGCGTGATCTTACTGAAGAAGAACTTGGTAAAATCCGTGATGTTATTGACAAACTGAAAGTAGAAGGTGACCTTCGCCGTGAAGTTTCTCTTAACATTAAGCGTCTGATCGAAATCGGAAGCTACCGCGGAATCCGTCATCGCAGAGGTTTGCCTGTTCGCGGACAAAACTCTAAAAACAATGCGCGTACTCGTAAAGGTCCGCGTCGTACTGTAGCTAACAAGAAAAAATAAGTAAGGGAGGTACCTAAACAATGGCTGCTGCTCGTAAATCTAACACGCGTAAACGTCGCGTGAAAAAGAATATTGAGTCTGGAATTGCTCATATTCGTTCAACTTTCAATAACACGATCGTTACGATCACTGACACTCATGGTAATGCTCTTTCTTGGTCTAGTGCCGGAGCTCTAGGATTCAGAGGTTCTCGTAAATCTACTCCTTTTGCTGCACAAATGGCTGCAGAAACAGCTGCTAAAGGTTCAATCGAACATGGACTTAAAACTCTTGAGGTTACTGTAAAAGGCCCTGGTTCAGGTCGTGAAGCTGCTATCCGTGCGCTTCAAGCTGCTGGATTAGAAGTCACTGCTATCAGAGACGTAACTCCTGTTCCTCATAACGGATGCCGTCCACCAAAACGTCGCCGCGTGTAATTTGTTTGTATAGATTTTGTGTCCCTGTCAATAATGGGTTATGATACAGTTATTTATTAAACGAATGCACCGACTCGTTGCCTGAGCACATACGGGACTAAACAATGGGGAATTTCGGATGGAATCTCATATGATTCTATTCGAGGTTTCGACGTTTTGAAGGAGGGTTTTAAGTAATGATCGAGATTGAAAAACCAAAAATCGAAACGGTTGAAATCAGCGACGATGCCAAATTTGGTAAGTTTGTCGTAGAGCCACTTGAGCGTGGATATGGTACAACTCTGGGTAACTCCTTACGTCGTATCCTCTTATCCTCACTCCCTGGTGCCGCTGTAACATCAATCCAGATAGATGGTGTACTGCACGAATTCTCGACAATTGAAGGCGTTGTGGAAGATGTTACAACGATTATCTTAAACATTAAAAAGCTTGCATTGAAAATCTACTCTGATGAAGAGAAGACGCTAGAAATTGATGTACAGGGTAATGGAACTGTAACAGCAGCTGATATTACACACGATAGTGATGTAGAGATCTTAAATCCTGATCTTCATATCGCGACTCTTGGTGAGAATGCGAGTTTCCGAGTTCGCCTTACTGCTCAAAGAGGACGTGGGTATACGCCTGCTGACGCAAACAAAAGAGACGATCAGCCTATCGGCGTGATTCCGATCGATTCAATCTATACGCCAGTTTCTCGTGTATCTTATCAAGTAGAGAACACTCGTGTAGGCCAGGTTGCAAACTATGACAAACTTACACTTGATGTTTGGACTGATGGAAGCACTGGACCTAAAGAAGCGATTGCGCTGGGTTCAAAGATTTTAACTGAACACCTTAATATATTCGTTGGTTTAACTGACGAAGCTCAGCATGCTGAAATCATGGTTGAAAAAGAAGAAGATCAAAAAGAGAAAGTTCTTGAAATGACGATTGAAGAATTGGATCTTTCTGTTCGTTCTTACAACTGCTTAAAGCGTGCGGGTATCAACACGGTTCAAGAGCTTGCGAACAAGACGGAAGAAGATATGATGAAAGTTCGTAATCTAGGACGTAAATCACTTGAAGAAGTGAAAGCGAAACTAGAAGAACTTGGACTCGGACTTCGCAAAGACGATTGACTAGTTTCCCTTGTGAACTAGGATTTTCGTGTGTTTATAATTCAGAAAAAGCATTCCAATAAAGGAGGGGACATCACATGTCATACAGAAAACTAGGACGTACGAGTGCACAGCGTAAGGCTATGCTTCGTGATCTTACAACTGATTTGATCATCAACGAAAGAATCGAAACAACTGAAACACGTGCGAAAGAACTTCGCTCTGTAGTTGAAAAAATGATCACGCTTGGCAAACGCGGTGATCTTCACGCTCGCCGTCAAGCTGCTGCATACATCCGCAACGAGGTTGCTAACGAAGAAAATAACCAAGATGCACTTCAAAAATTATTCTCTGACATTGCAACTCGTTACGAGGAGCGCCAAGGTGGATACACACGTATTATGAAGCTTGGTCCTCGCCGTGGTGACGGAGCACCAATGGCAATTATCGAATTGGTTTAATCACATATTTTTGTGTATCTAAAGAAGGGCGGGACAGTTTCTAACTGGATCTATGCCCTTTTTTTAGATACTGCAACTTTTTCAATAGAGAGACAAGCAGAGTATGAGCTGAGAGGAGGCCGGTTGTCCGTGAATCAAAATCAGTTGATATCGGTAGAGGATATCGTTTTTCGATATCGGAAAGACGCAGAAAGACGAGCACTAGATAGCGTCTCCCTGCAGGTGTATGAGGGTGAATGGCTTGCAATTGTGGGTCATAACGGTTCAGGGAAATCAACACTGGCCCGGGCATTGAATGGTTTAATCCTTCCTGAATCAGGCGACATAAAGGTTGCTGGAATTCAACTGACAGAGGAGTCAGTGTGGGAAGTGCGTAAGAAGATTGGAATGGTCTTTCAAAATCCGGATAACCAATTTGTCGGAACGACAGTTCGCGATGATGTGGCTTTTGGTTTAGAAAACAATGGTGTACCGCGGGAAGAAATGATTGAGAGAGTAGATTGGGCTGTCAAACAGGTCAACATGCAGGATTTTCTTGATCAAGAGCCGCACCATCTCTCCGGAGGCCAAAAGCAGAGAGTTGCGATAGCAGGGATTATTGCCGCACGTCCTGATATTATTATCTTAGATGAAGCAACATCCATGCTTGACCCGATCGGGCGAGAAGAAGTGCTTGAAACGGTAAGACATTTAAAAGAGCAAGGCATGGCAACTGTCATCTCGATTACACATGATCTGAATGAGGCAGCAAAAGCTGACAGAATCATTGTCATGAATGGCGGTAAGAAATATGCTGAGGGTACGCCTGAAGAAATTTTCAAATTGAATAAGGAACTTGTTCGAATCGGGCTTGATTTACCCTTCTCATTCCAGCTCAGCCAGCTCTTAAGAGAAAATGGACTGGCTTTGGAAGAAAATCATTTGACTCAGGAAGGGCTGGTGAACGAGCTATGGACATTACAATCAAAGATGTAGAGCATCGCTATCAGATAAAGACGCCGTTTGAGCGCCTTGCCCTGTATGATATCAATGCATCGATTAAGGAAGGCAGCTATGTGGCCGTAATAGGGCATACAGGCTCCGGTAAATCCACTCTTCTTCAGCACCTGAATGGTCTCCTGAAGCCTACAAAGGGGCATATTTCATTAGGCAGTACCGTTATACAGGCAGGAAAAAAGAATAAAGAGCTTAAATCTCTCCGAAAAAAAGTCGGAATCGTTTTCCAATTTCCCGAACATCAATTATTCGAAGAAACAGTTCTCAAAGATATTTCATTTGGACCGATGAACTTTGGTGTGAAAAAGGAAGACGCTGAACAAAAAGCGAGAGAGATGCTGAAGCTTGTAGGTTTATCTGAAGAGCTTCTGGACAGATCACCTTTTGAATTAAGCGGAGGACAAATGCGCAGGGTTGCAATTGCCGGGGTGCTTGCAATGGATCCTGAAGTGCTTGTTCTCGATGAGCCGACAGCAGGGCTGGATCCAAGAGGGCGAAAAGAGATCATGGATATGTTTTATGAGCTCCACCAACGGGGAAACCTGACGACAATTCTTGTCACCCACAGCATGGAAGATGCGGCTGCCTATGCTGATAAAATGATCGTGATGCATAAAGGAACTATCCAGGCATCAGGCAGTCCGCGAGACCTGTTCTCAAAAGGGGAAGAAATGGCCGGCTGGGGGCTGGATCTTCCAGAAACGATTAAATTCCAAAGACAGCTGGAAGCCGCACTTGGTGTCAAATTTAAAGAACCTCTGCTCACAATAGAAGATGCCGCTGCTGAAATCCGTGCTCTTTTTCAGGGGGGAAAAACCTTATGATGGACAGCATGATTATCGGCAAGTATGTACCGGGTTCTTCACTTGTGCACCGGCTTGACCCAAGAACAAAATTGGTTACGATCTTTTTGTTTGTCTGTATCGTTTTCCTGGCCAATAATGTGCAGACATATGCGCTGCTTGGTTTATTTACAGCAGGCGTTGTTTCCTTAACTAGAGTTCCTTTTTCCTTTTTGATGAAAGGGCTAAAGCCGATCATCTGGATTGTTCTTTTTACGTTCCTGCTTCATATTATCATGACACATGAAGGGCCAGTCATTTTTGAACTTGGCTTTTTCAAGATCTATGAGGGCGGTTTGGTACAAGGGATTTTTATTTCCCTTAGGTTCGTCTATCTGATTTTAATGACAACTCTATTAACGCTGACAACAACACCTATTGAGATTACCGATGGGATGGAACAGCTGCTCAACCCATTTAAAAAATTGAAGCTTCCTGTTCATGAGCTGGCTCTTATGATGTCGATCTCTTTACGGTTTATCCCAACCTTGATGGAGGAGACAGATAAGATTATGAAGGCTCAGATGGCGAGAGGCGTGGATTTTACAAGCGGACCGCTTAAAGACAGAGTGAAGGCAATTGTGCCGCTGCTAGTCCCACTCTTTGTCAGCGCGTTTAAGCGTGCTGAAGAGCTTGCGGTTGCAATGGAAGCAAGAGGCTATCAAGGCGGAGAGGGACGCACTAAATACAGAAAGCTTGTATGGACGGCAAAGGATACTTCTGTCATCGTCAGCTTGTTCATATTGGCTGCTCTGTTATTTTTCTTAAGGGCTTAGAGGTGCTTTATGAGACTGAAATGCACGATTTCTTATGACGGACATTTGTTTAAAGGATATCAAGTACAGCCGGGTAAAAGAACGGTTCAGGATGAGCTGGAGAAGGCGCTGGCTGTCCTGCATAAGTCAAAAGACAGAATTCCGGTCGTTTCCTCTGGAAGGACGGACAGCGGGGTTCATGCAGCCGGACAGGTGATTCATTTTGATACACCGCTCTCTATTCCGGCTGAGAGATGGCCATATGCTTTAAATGCACTGCTTCCGGACGATATTGCAGTCAAAACGGCAGAAATTGCGGATGATGGGTTCCATGCACGATTTAGCGCAGTTAAAAAGGAATATCGCTACTTTGTATACACGGAGAAATACCCGGACGTATTTAAACGGCATTACGCTTACCATTTTTCATATCGCCTCAATGTGCAGAACATGAGAGAAGCGGCAAAGCATCTTTTAGGAACACATGATTTTACAAGCTTTTGTGCGGCTAAAACGGAAGTGCAGGACAAAGTGAGAACGATTTACGAACTCGAGTGGACTGAGACTGATGGCGGCCTGCAAATGCGGATCACAGGCAGCGGCTTCCTATATAATATGGTCAGAATTATTGCGGGTACTTTGCTGGATGCAGGTATTGGAAAAATTTCTCCCGATGATGTGAAATCCATGCTGGAAGCGAAGAACCGCGAAGCAGCAGGGCGCACAGCACCGGGACACGGACTGTACTTATGGAACGTTTACTATGACAACTAAACCAGGTGTATAATATTTTCTTGACAGAGTCTGCATAAAGTTATAAGATATCATATGGTATGTATTTCAACCCCACGATAAGCCCCGGAACTTATTGTGTTGTGAAATAGAACGTAATCGAAGTTTATTGAAAATGACAGATCATTTAGGAGGGAAATTCAATGCGTACAACACCTATGGCTAACGCAAGTACTATTGAACGCAAGTGGTTAGTTGTTGATGCTGCTGGCAAGACTTTAGGCCGTCTTTCTTCAGAAGTTGCAGCTATCCTTCGCGGAAAACACAAACCAACTTACACACCACACGTTGATACTGGAGATCATGTGATCATCATCAACGCTGAAAAAATCGAGTTAACTGGTAAAAAGTTAACTGACAAAATCTACTACCGTCACACTCAACATCCAGGCGGATTAAAATCAAGAACTGCTCTTGAAATGCGTACAAACTACCCTGAGAAAATGCTTGAGCTTGCTATCAAAGGCATGCTTCCAAAAGGTTCTCTAGGTCGTCAAATGTTCAAAAAATTGAACGTATACCGTGGTTCTGAGCATCCACATGAAGCACAAAAACCTGAAGTTTACGAACTTCGCGGTTAATTAAAAAGGAGGTTACCAATTTGGCACAGGTTCAATATTACGGTACTGGCCGTCGTAAAAGTTCTGTAGCGCGTGTGCGCTTAGTTCCAGGAGAAGGTCGTATCGTCGTTAATAATCGTGAAATCAGCGAGCACATCCCATCTCCAGCTCTAATCGAAGATATCAAACAACCATTAACTTTGACTGAAACAGCTGGCACTTATGATGTTTTAGTAAACGTACATGGAGGCGGCTTATCTGGTCAAGCTGGAGCAATCCGTCATGGTATCGCTCGTGCTTTGCTTGAAGCAGATCCAGAATACCGTGCAACACTTAAGCGTGCAGGTCTTCTGACTCGTGACGCTCGTATGAAAGAACGTAAAAAATACGGTCTTAAAGGCGCTCGTCGTGCACCTCAGTTCTCAAAACGTTAATTTTACGTTTCAAAGCTCTCAACCATGGGTTGGGGGCTTTTTTTATTTTCTTTTAAGAATTAAAGCAGAAGCGATTAAACAGGCATCCGTTTTTTGTTTTATAAAACGACCGTCTTTAAAAGCTGGTCTTTCCCACAAGGTTCCGAATAGCTTAAGCTTTTCAGGCTACCAGCCCAAAATGTGTCACCTTTCAAGTGCTTCAATGATCTATGTTGAGCCCCTGTAAACGAACAATGAATTTAAACCCTATGGTTGGTGTATCAACATCTTGATTAATAGTGCGCCTCTGCGTGCTGCATTCAAACGTCCTTTGCAAATGGCATACGCATTTATCGCTAAAATGGTTTGTTATCACAAATTGAAGGATTTTCAACTCGTTTTTGGAAACACGGAACCGTTCAAATACCAATTCGCATCGCAGAAAGAAACGTCTAGTGCTGAAGTGAGTCTTACATCAGTGTTCAAATGCCTTAGGGCAATGAAAAGCGTAAGGCCGGCATCAAGTGCTTTTCCATTAATTTGATTTGAAAAAGTGATATTATAATCATTAGCAATAAAATCACATATCTCCTTTGTTAATTTATTGCGGTTTTATGAATTTTTTTTGAATATGCAAAGGGAAAGCGGTATCAATCTAGAAATATTTGTTATACTCTAAACACTAAAGTAAGGAGAACGATTCATGAATGCGTTAGTAGATCATAATAGCAAAGCCTGGGATCAAAAAGTAGAGACAGGCAATGAATGGACTGTTGCTGTAGAGCGGCATGTCATTGAACAAGCGAAAAAAGGGAATTGGGATATAAGGTTAACCCCTATGAAAAGTGTGCCAAAGGATTGGTTTCCTCCTGTAAAAGGCCTGAAGGTGCTTTGTTTGGCTTCAGGAGGCGGACAGCAGGCCCCGGTTTTAGCGGCAGCCGGAGCGGAAGTCACCGTTTTAGATAACTCAGAACAGCAGCTGGGACAGGACAGAATGGTTGCTGATCGCGACGGCTTGACCATACGCACCGTGAAAGGAAGTATGGATGATCTCAGTCAATTTGAAGATGAATCATTTGATTTCATCGTACATCCGGTTTCCAATGTTTTTGTTGAAGATATCCTTCCGGTTTGGAAAGAAGCGAACCGCGTGCTGAAAAGAAATGGCGTTTTAATTTCAGGATTTGTTAATCCAGTTGTTTTTCTGTTTGACATTGAATTAGAAGAGCAGGGCGTTTTAAAAGTAAAGCACTCCATTCCATACGCCGACTCAGAAGACCTTCCACAACATAAGGTGAAAAAGCTGATTGAAAATAATGAAGCTCTGGAATTCGGGCACTCCTTAGAAGACCAAATTAAGGGACAGCTCGATGCCGGTTTTATTGTCACTGGTTTTTACGAAGATAAAGGCGGTTTTGTATTGGATCAATACATTAATACATATTCTGCAACAAGAAGCATTAAAGTATGAAGGCAGCGACCTATTAGAGGGAGCTGCCTTTTATTATTGTGCTGCCTCTGCTCTTGTGAACAAACGTACGTTCTTACCCCCGTGGAAAGCTGCTTTTTTTACACTCATTTTAATATGTTCAAGTTATCGACACCTTCATTTGGGCGAATTTCCAACCGAATTCGGGCATGGTTTCACCTCCCAAACCTCAAAATAACCGGTAAAAGGAGAGTGAATTTGTATGGCACAGGTACTGTCTTTTATAGATGTGAAACGCCAAAAGGATTTTGAATTAGAAAAAAACTTGCTCAAAGAACTCTCACTTAGACAAATCATTCAGTCTGTAAAGGCATGTCTTACTCCATTATTCCCATTTTTGCAGGATGAAAGGGACGTTATTACGGAAGGCTGTATTGATTTTGCGATAGAAGCCTATTTGTTAGGCGGGCGTTTCGGGGTTTTCGGGTATTATGGAGAATCTATGCAAAGTGTTAGTGCCCGCTCTGCAAGGGAAGAAGAAGAGCTTCGTATGGAGTTTTTTGAATATCTTTATCATTGGACACATGAGCAATACGCAACATTTGATAAAAACACAGTATATGAAGCAGCGCGAAAATTCATCAAAGACTGGTGGACAGAAGGGTTTGTCCAAAGAGAAAAACAATGTAAGCTTCGCATGCGTTAATCATATTTCCCGACCCTGTCCCATACTTATGTAATAACGGACAAGCGGGAGGGGAAGGGATGAGGAAAAAGCTTAAATGGCTCAGTTTTATGCTAGGCTTTATCGTATTACTGTTTCTATTCAAGTATCAATTCAGCAATAACGATTCTTGGAATCCGTGGAGTCTGCCTTTAAGCGGGAAAATTATTTATCTTGATCCAGGTCATGGCGGGCCGGATGGAGGGGCAGTGGGCGGCAAGCTGTTAGAGAAGGATATAACCCTGGAAGTGGCTTTCAGAGTCAGGGATTATCTTCAGGAACAAGGGGCCTTAGTGATTATGACTAGAGAAAGTGACACCGATCTAGCTCCTGAAGGGACAAGAGGCTATAGTAAACGAAAAGCGGAAGACTTAAGACAGCGAGTGAACTTAATTAACAATTCAGAGGCTGAGCTCTACCTTAGCATTCATCTTAATGCGATCCCGTCACAAAAATGGAGCGGAGCCCAAAGCTTTTATTACGGAAAATACGAGGAAAACGAGAAAATTGCAAAATACATTCAGGATGAGTTGAGAACAAACCTGGAGAATACAACCCGAAAAGCAAAGCGAATTCATGGTATTTACTTAATGCAAAACGTCACAAAACCAGGTGCGCTTGTGGAAGTCGGTTTTTTATCCAATCCTGGAGAAGCAAAGATGCTGGGGAAACCGAAATATCAGGACAAAGTGGCATCTTCCATATATAAAGGAATATTGAGATACTTTACAGAAAAAGGCGACCCTCCGGAGTAAAGGAGGGTTTTCTCATGGTTCTAAGCAAAAGACACCCGCTGTTTATGTATGATATAATAATGTTTGTAAACGAATACACAAAAGGGTGAGGTTCGATGATAAGAGAAGATGAAGTAAGAAAACTAGTCGGTGAAATGCGCGAACCTTTTCTTCAAAGACCTCTGGGAGAATTGGATGCCGTTAAGGAAGTAAAAATAAAGCCTGAAAAACGGCATGTCAGTGTAAAAGTGGCTCTTGCAAAAACCGGAACAGCAGAACAAATGCAGGTTCAGCAAGAAATCGTAAATGTCTTAAAAGGGGCAGGCGCTGAGACGGTAGGCCTTCGATTTGAAGAGCTGCCTGAAGAAACAGTTGCAAAATTTCGGGCGCCGTCAACAGAGAACAAAACATTGTTAAATATGGATAACCCGCCGGTTTTCCTTGCTGTAGCGAGCGGAAAAGGCGGAGTAGGCAAATCAACTGTGTCAGTGAACCTTGCTATTTCTCTGGCTAGGCTTGGGAAAAAGGTCGGTTTAATTGACGCGGATATCTACGGCTTTAGTGTGCCGGATATGATGGGCATTACAGTGCGTCCAACAATTGAAGGAGACAAACTGCTTCCTGTTGAACGCTTCGGTGTAAAGGTCATGTCGATGGGTTTCTTCGTTGAAGAAAATGCTCCTGTCGTCTGGAGAGGGCCAATGCTGGGCAAGATGCTCAACAACTTTTTCCACGAAGTAGAATGGGGAGAAGTAGACTATATCGTTCTCGATCTTCCGCCTGGAACAGGGGACGTCGCACTTGATGTACATACGATGCTTCCGAGCAGTAAAGAAATTATCGTATCAACGCCGCACCCGACTGCAGCCTTTGTTGCGGCCAGAGCGGGGTCTATGGCTATTAAAACAGATCATGAGGTCGTTGGCGTCATAGAGAACATGGCTTATTATGAAAGTGCAAAGACTGGGGAAAGAGAATATGTCTTTGGCAAAGGCGGCGGAGATAAACTTGCTGAGGAGCTTAAAGTGCCTTTGCTCGGCAGAATACCGTTAAAACAGCCTGATTGGGATAAAGACCAATTTGCTCCGTCTGTTTATGACGAAAGCCATCCAATCGGTGAAATATATCATGACATTGCAAAAAAAGTCGTTGAAAAAATGGAAGTGCAAATATAAAAAAGGCGAACCGGGATTTTTTGATCCCGGCTTCCCTTTACTCACCTTCTTTAGCGGTTTCTGCTGCTGCTTTTTTCAGTTCATCTTCGAACTGTTTTTTGTAAAGCGGACTAGAAAGTGTTTCGGTAATTACTTGTTCTAAATAACTGCGGAATTCTTGGCTTTTTGCCAGTTCGCTGTATTTTTTATTCATTCCCGGGTCCTGCATAACACTCATCAGCATTTTCTGGTAATCCGGATCCTTCATCAGCTTTTTAATTACTTTTTCATGTTCTGTTTGAAGGGTTTTAGCAAAGCTTTCCGCAAATTCAGTGTCTTCAAAGATGTTTTTCCAAAAATCCGCACCTTTTTTAGAGGTGAGTGTTTTTTCTATTGTTCCTTTAATGGCATCCTGATCAATCACCAGTGCTTCATTCATCGCATCATCGTTTAATAATTCCTTAATTGCTTTCTTTCCATCATCTGTTTTTAATATATCAACAACCATTTTTTTGGTCTGATCATAATCCATATCCGCTGCTTGGTCTTTTGGAGCGCAAGCTGTTACAGATAATATCAAAAAACAGCCCATCAATAGCATTTTGGCTTTTGACATGCTTAAGCTCCTTTCACATACTTATCTTACTTTTAATATGATTCATCCGGTTGGAATTATACATAACAAAATATCGTGATCTGCGATTTTTGAGGGGTTGAATAAAGAAATGAAAAGCCGTGGCTTAGTTCGTTTTTTCTTTTCTATTTTAGCTGTCGGAGCGGTTGTAACGAGTGTTGTGGGTTTTGCTTTAAAATGGGGGGGATATAAGGAGCTGTTTCTGAATTTTGAAGCGGGCCAGATTCTCTCTGTTTTATTTTGGTTTATCGGTGTCGGCATGATTTTTAGTGTCATCAGTCAAATGGGCTTTTTCGTGTTTTTAACAGTTCACCGGTTTGCACTCGAAATATTAAGATCTTCATCTTTATGGAATTTACTGCAGCTGTTTTTCATCCTGTTTGTCGCTTTTGATTTAATGTACGTGCGGTTTTTATTTTTCGGAGATAGAGGAGAGTCAATGGCTGGCTATGCTTGGCTGCCGTTATTTTTATTGATCTTCGGTTTGCTTACCGCGTATATAAAACAAAAGCAGTCCTCAAAGAAAACGTTTGTGTCATCTTTATTTTTAATGGTTGTGATCACTGCATTGGAATGGTTTCCTGCGCTCAGAGTAAATGATGAGGACTGGCTTTACTTAATGCTCTTTCCGTTAATGGCGTGTAATGCTTTTCAATTGCTGATGCTGCCGAAGTTTGCAGCGAAATAATTTATTTTACTTCGGCGGATTTAGCATCTGTGTTTGCAATGAGATCTCCCACGTTGACATTTTTTAAACCTTTTTCTCTCATATGATGGATAATCTCAGGCAGGGCCTCTTCTGTTTGTTTAGCTGAGTCTGAGGCGTGTAAAAGAATAATGTCTCCTCCTGAAACTTGACGGTTTACATTATCGACGATTTTTTCAACGCCTGGATTCGTCCAGTCATGGGAATTCACACTATAGTGAACGACTGTATAGTTATACTGCTTTGCGATTGATAGGACATTTTTATTGAACTGACCAGTAGGAGGTCTTAGGAGCCGTATGTCTTTGATTCCTAATTTTTCAAAGGCAGTCCTCGCACGGTTAATGTCCTTTTTCATTTCACTATCCTCTAGATTTGCATAGTTTTTATAAGCATAACCCATACTCCCTATTTGATGGCCGTCCTTTACAATTCGAGCCACCGTGTCCGGGTGGCGCTCGGCCCAAGAAGCGGAAAGGAAAAAGGTAGCGTTTTTGATACCGTTGGCTTTCAGGGTATTAAGAATAGGCTGGGCTTTTTCATCCCCCCAGCTGATATCAAAGGTAAGAGCAATGTCTTTTGAATCTGTTTCTCCTTTATAAATGGCTTTCGGTCCGCTATCAGTCGAAAATACAGGGAGCGGGACAGCTCTTTGGATATAAAAAAAGCTGGCTGCAGCAAATGCGGCGATAAGTATAATGATAAATTGTTTAACGCGTTTTATGTGCCACACATAGAAGTGATTCACTGATGATGCCTCCTTATCTTGTCCATCATTCTTGTGTTACATCTTATGTGCCTGGCCAAATGAATATAACTGATAAAAAGTCTCTTTAAAACTGATTAAATTAGTTATTGACCATTTGATAATATCCGTGTTATATTATTATTCGTCGCTGATGAACAGCTGACAACAAATAAAAGCTTCATTAACCCTTTTAAAAAAAGTGTTGACTTAAAAGAAGCTGAATGTTATAGTAATAAAGCTGCTTCGTTAAGCGGCATAAATGATCTTTGAAAACTAAACAAGACAAAACGTACCTGTTAATTCAAGTTTTA